>JBCBIN010000089.1:0-10681 GCA_038524555.1 Cyanobacteria bacterium J06623_7
CAACTGTTGCCGACATCAATCCCCCAGAACCTTTTAACGGTCAGATTTTGTATAAAATTACCGCCCAAGTAGAACAAGCTCCCGACTTAGATTCTGTCGAACAGTTAAGGATTAACTTAACAGAAGTTGCCTCAACTATTAATGTTTATCATCAAATTCAAAACCAAATTCAGCAAATCAAAGGATTAGCAGCCGAACTAGCACAAGTATCTCCCGAGTTATCCAAAGAATGGCAACCAAGATTCATCCAATGGCAACAACGATTTACTAGTCTAACTCCCGATGCCGATCTTGATAGTTTTTTGACAGAGTTAACCCAAGGTACATCAGAATTAAATGAAGCTATTCCCCGAGGTCGAGGAAGCTCTACTCCTAAAAACTTGCCTCTTCCCGATAAAACAATTATCCAGAAGCCTCCCATGAGCGTTGATATAGATCTGACTAAAAAAATACTCAATGCTAATTTAAATTTAAAAGTATTTGCTTGGCTTAGTTATGCGATCGCTCTAATTTTGCTGATAGGTGCAGGGTTCAACGAAATGTACCTCAAACAAGAGACTTTTGGAGAAAGACCTTTTGGCGATTATTTTGCCTTACTCGCGTGGGGATTTGGTGCAGAAGCTAGTCGAGAAGCGATCGCTAAGGCTGTTGAAGGTTGGGGTTTGTCTGGTTTGGATAAAAATTAATCGAATTCGCGTGCTTTCCTAAGTGTATCTCCTGTTGCGGTGAGAGACTAAGAGAGATGATGTGACAAACTTGCCACAAGCCGATAAAGTTCCAGTTAAGCTACTTAGATTTCAACTTGTCTTATCAAAAAATTTTCCTCTATTTGATTACATTAATTTTGTACGAAAAAATAACTGTATGATTTGCGACAGCAAAATACGTCAGTTTAAGTCTTATTTAGGAGAACAATATGAAAGTTAAATATTTAGGAACTTTATTTGCCGCATCTGTTTTGAGTTTGGGTTTGGTTACTTCTTGTGCAACTCCCGACGGTGGACAGACTGAAGGTGAGGGAACGGTAGAGGTAAATCCCTGTGCTGGAACAGTAGAGGTAGATCCTTGTGCTGGAGCGGTAGAAGTAGATCCTTGTGCTGGAACAGTAGAAGTAAATCCCTGCGCCGCGCAATAATTACGGGTTGGGATAAGTATTATATTTGCTGACTTAATTTAACGATAAGTTTGGGGAGTGGAAACAACTGTTTGTACCATTCCTCATTTTTCTTGGGGCATATACTCAGAACTTTTTAATTTTGAGCGGTTACACTAGCGAGATAAATCGAAATATACTTTAGTTTATTGATGTTTTCCTGCTATGCAGTATAAGTCTCTAATTTATGGCGGATTGCTATTAGTCCTAACCGCCTGTGGGCAAAAAACCGATTCAGTTTCCCAACAGGTTAATACCTCCGAACCAACCGTAATTGAGTTGACTCAGGTTGGCTGCCAATTTTTAGAAACAGAAGCCCAAAATTATCAGTATCAAACTCAAAATGCCGCTGATTGCGAGGAAATTAATGCCGAAACTTTATCCAAAAGGCAAGCAGATTTTAAACCATTAGAGCTAAAACCAGGCAAATACATCTTCCGTGTGACTAACTCTAACGTTCCCTATCCTCTCGGTTTCTATTTACGGGGTCAGGGCATCAAGCAAGTCAGCCTGCCAAAAGTGAGTGGCGGAGGGTTAACTCAGGGGACAACCAAAGATTATGAGGTGGATTTGGTTGCGGGAGAATATGTGTTTAGCTGTCCGCTAAATCCGACTCCTGATTATCCCATTGTGGTTAATTAGATGCCAAATTACAAATTAATGATGACAATCTGCCCCCTCGAATGGTGAATTATTAACTGTCGTGTGTGCAGTTTGTGCCGTTAAAATTACTGTTCCATCCGGAGTGCGATACCAACCACGAGCGGCAGGTGGTAAGGTTGCTTCGGGCTTAGGTGTGGAAACTTTTGCTTGGGGTTTAAATTCAATTAGCGATCGCGCGTTAAGTAATTCCTGCGGTCGTCTGGGTAAGCCACCTCGACCGGTAATAGTTAGTTGGCTGGTGTTAATCCCGGGTTCGTTGGGGCAGGCGATCGCAACTTCTTCTTGAGGCTGGGTTAGGCGGGTTCGGGTGGATAAAACATCAATGGCATTAGTCGGTTCTAGAGTCTCAATCTCAACTACCCCGTCTACTCCTAGCGCCGAACTGGCGGTAATCTGACAGGTACGACAAAGAAATAAGCCCTTGGTATCGATCTGAATATTGCCCCCCATCCCTTCAAAGGAATTGGCGATGATACGACTATCTTCGAGGGCGACGAGATTATTGGCCAAAATCGTAATGTTGCCGCCGTTACCCCGATCGCTAGCCGTAGCGGTGGTAAAGCTAGAACCACGCCAGATAATGCTATCGGCTTCGAGAATTAAGTTACCTCCACTCCCTGATTGTGTATCGGCGGAGATTACCCCCTGACTATCGAGAACAATGGACTCGGCGCGGACTAATAAGCGTCCGGCATTGCCACTACCGCTAGAGCCAATAGAAATCGAGCCACCGTCAATATCTAAATCGACAGTATTGATAGTTAGGTCTCCACCATTGCCCGTAGCAGAAGCCAAAGGTTGTGCCCCGACTGAAATATTGCTTGGTATAGAAGATTCTCCCACATTACCCGCCACTACCACTGATTCTGAGGCATTAATGGTAACGCTGCCGCCGTTTCCCGAACCGAGAGTTGAAGCTGTAACTTGCCCACCTCTTAACACCTCAACCCGAGATGCATCGATCGAGATGTCACCACCCTGACCGGTAAATAAAGTGTTATTCGAGAGAAAAGAACTGTCGATTGTGAGGGATTCACGAGCATTTAGAAAAATAGTTCCCGCCGCACCGCTGCCCCCCGTCGCCGCCGCTACCAGTCCACCTTCGGTGAAGGCAATATCTCTTGCCTGAATATCAATAGTCCCGGCATTTCCGCTACCGCCAGACACAGCTAGGATGCCGCGATCAAACTGGGCAATTTCCAGACTGGCTAGAAATTCCGGGCTGAGCAAGTCAGGGTCGAATAGGTTGTCTTGCAGCACGCTAAAACCCATGCCGCTAATTACGGCTGATTCGACAGCTTCAATTCTAATATCTCCTCCGGTTCCCGAACCCAAGACGGAAGCATTAATCAAACCGCGCTCTAGGCGTATGGTACTGGTAGTAATTTCAACGCTACCACCAACCCCATCTTCCGTCGTCGCCGATAGAGCACCGCGATCGCTCAAAACTATTGCATCAGCAGATAGCTCTATATTGCCAGCATCAGCCCGACCCGCACTACGTACATCAATAATCGCGCCGTCCCTAACCGTCAAACTGGGGGTGTTAATCTCAATATTTCCTGAAGCCCCAGCAAGCCCAGCCTCTAAGCCGGTTAGATCCCCATTAGACGAGGCAAATAAACCACCTCGGTTCATACCCCTTTCTGTTATAAAACCAACAATATCAACTGATTCAGCGGCATCGATGGTTAGCTGCCCTCCGTCCCCTGCTCCAAAAGTTGCCGAAGTAAAGTTCGCGCCCTCGCGCACGATTAGTTGATTAGTTTCAATGGTTAAATTACCACCATCGGCAGAACTATAGGTGGAGGTGCCAATACCGCTGCCAACAACTAATTCTGGGTTGTCGGCTCGAAAAACAATTCCCGTCGCTTCGATCGTGCCACTAGCCTGAATGTTGATATCTCCACCCAAGCCGCCAAAAGGGATAAACGTGCCGTCGGGCAAAATCGCCCCCGAATTACTGGCAATAATGGCGTCATCAATCCTAATATCAGTGGCGGTTATATTTAAGTTTCCCCCCGCTCCCGAACCTAAGGTGGTATTGGTAAATAGTCCCGAGCCTAAAATGCTGGTTGGAGGGGCTGCCCGTAGTTCGATCGAGCCCGCAGTTACGGTAATATTTCCTCCTGCCACGTCGCCAAAAGTAGCGTTGATGACCGTGGCTCCGTTGGTGACTAACAGGCGATCGCTGTTGAGATTGATATTGCCCAGGCTGGCGCTGGCAGTGCTTTCCCGTCCCCCTCCATTTTGGATTGCCGAAGCATCTAAGGTAATCGAGTCGGCAGCGATCTCAATATTGCCCCCATGACCCGCCGTATAGACCGGAGTGAAAATGATGGCACCATCGCTTAAATCAAGGGAGTTAGTCTCAATTTTAATGTTGCCAGCGGTTCCCGTCGTGGCCGTACCGGCAAAAATTCCTGTAATACGACTACCAGGTTGGAGATTTCCCTCTAGGGCATCGATCCGATACTGCTGTTGAAATTCTAAAAATCCCGCTCCAGTTATCTCGATTTGGTTGGCGATAATGTCAATATTTCCCGCTGTGCCCGTCCCAAAAATGCTGTTGTCGATAAACGAGCGAGGGTTTATCTCTAGCCGACCTGTAGTTATGTCAATTGACCCACCCACACCGCTTGCTTCTGCCACTACGTTGTTAGAAATCTGAGAGGCATTGGTGCCCATCGTTGCCACACCCGATAAAGTGAGAGATTCTGCGGCATTAATGGTAATATCTCCTCCCACAGCATCATCGATTGTTTGAGCGGTAATTTGCGATCGCTCTAAAGTAATTTCGCTACCCTGAAGCTGTATGCCACCGCTGGAGTTATCCCTCGGATTGGGATTTAATAAGGCAGATTCGTTTAAAAGCTGGAGCTGACCTAGCTGGGTAACTCCTTCATAGCCCAACTGCCAACCGGCAGTAATTTCGGTAATGCTTACCTCTCCCGCAACGACGCTACCAAGCTCAAGACGACCCGATTCGACGGCGATCGCGCCACCATCAAAAGTAATGCCATTACCCACCAAAGCCAAGGTATTACCGGGGTTTACTTCAAGAGCTTCAACCGTTCCCAAAACTTCGATAGCGGCGGTATTCTGACCTAACTGTAAACCTATAGGTGCGCTAATGGTTAGTAGGGGTTGAGTCCCTAACTCGGTGTTAAATACCGTCCCATCATCAAAAACAACATTGTCGGCAGTACTGCCCAAAAAAGAACCGCCAATATCTAAACGCGCATTATTGCCTAGAGTAATACCGTTGGGATTAATCAGAATCAGATTAGCATCGCCATTAGCGCGAATTAAACCGTCGATATCAGAAAAGTTGCCCCCCGTCACGCGGCTGATAATGTTGTTTATATCTGAGGCATTGTTAAACCAAGCTTCGGTACCGGTGGCGACAGAAAAGTCCTCAAAGCTATGAAATAAATTGCCCTCAAGTCTGGTTCCAGCAGTAATTTCGCTAATGCCGTTACTGGTATTTACTGTCGTTCCAAGACTGTCATCGGCAGTAACTTGAGCCTCGACTGAGGCAACCAATCCTAAATTAAGCAGTCCGCCAATAATGAGCGACCAAGATGATTTTGACTTATTTAGGTGTCGTATTCGGCCTAGATAATTACTATTCTTAATTCCGGCTTTTGTGTCTAACCAATTCTCGCACCTAAATATAGCCATCCGATTCTATTTGTGAGGAATGACCGATAGCTGGGTCGGAAAACTACCGGATTTTGTAATTATACAGATCACCAAAGCAGTTTTATCATCATTCTCTAAAGAAAACAGACAATAAAAAATCCCCAATCGTATCTTTGATTGAGGAGCAGAGCAAAAAACTAGTTATCTGACAATAAGTACAAGAAATTAAGTAAACGAGGTTACTGCTGACGTTTATTGGACGGGCGATCACTGCCAGAGCTACTAGACGACCACTGAACATGCAGTCTCTGGTAATTTAGTTTATCGGGATAGCCGATAACGGCTACGGTATTAGTATTCATAATCTTTAATTCGGTTTAAAACAATAGGCTCGAACTAGCTTTATCCTTAAAAAACTAGATATCGATCGATGCTGCTCCAGTCTAAACAAGCCTTTATATAACGTCTGCGATCGCGATCATCGCTTAACTAATCTTTACTTGACAATTGTCAAATCAGTTACCGAAATATTTTGTTGTGCTGATTTTCGGCGATCTCGACCCTTAATTAGGAGATAAACTGCCGGGACGAAGTAGAGTGCCAGAATTGAAGAACCACTGATCCCGCCCGTAATAGCGATCGCCAGAGGTCGCCAAAATGGGCCACCGCTAATTAGCAGAGGAATGAAGCCCGCAATAGTTGTCACCGTAGTAGTAATGACATGGCGAGTTGCCTTAACTACGACCCGAACAACGGCTTGACGGTTCCCTTGACTGGCTTCTGGATCTTCATTTAATGCGGCAAGCACCACAATCGTATCGTTGATGGCAATTCCCACTAAACCCATAGTGCCAACTATGGCCATAAAGCCTAAGGGCGCACCTGCTAGCCGGAGTGAAAATAGCGCCGTCCCAATACAGCCAATGGCGACTCCGGCGACAATTCCCCCCTGGCGGAAGGAGCCGAGAGAAAGAACTAGCGCCGCCATCATCACGACTAGGAGAATCGGTACATATAAAGCTAAGTTGCCCTGAGCCTGGCTACTTTCCGATAGTTCGCCACCCCACTCATAACGATAACCAGGGGGTAGCTCAAAACCTGTATTTTTTAGTGCTGCTTCATATTTGGCTTGAACTACAGAAGGTAATACCTCAGCGCTAATATATCCCTGCACCGTATTTACTCGCTGGGACTGACGGCGAGCAATAGTTGCTAATTGAGGCTGGAGGCTAAAATCACCTAATGCCGCTAGAGAACGAATACCCCGATCGCTATTGGGACTACTATTTAGATCGGCAGTAAGATCTAAAGCTGCAATCTGACTCAAGTCGGCTCTCTGGGCATTGCCGATCCTAACTCTGACGGGTAGATTTTCGGTCGCTTCGAGAATCGAGCCGCCGATCGCTCCTTCTAAATATGCCTCAAGCTGTTGGGCGATCGCCGTATGGCTTAAACCCGCCTGTTGAGCCTGTTCTTCGTCAATTGCTAACTCTAGCTGGGGTAATGCTTCACTCAAGTCATCGCGGACATGTACCACGTCGGGAATGCCGGCTAATATCCTTCTCGCTTCGATACCCAAACGTTTTAATTCTTGAAGGTCGGAGCCAAAAATCCGCATTTCTACTGGGGCATCAAAAGGAGGTCCTTGCTGAAGTTGTCGTACCAAAATCCGAGCAGCGGGAAACTGCCGATCTAACTCAGACTGCAAATCCCGCACCACAGTAGCTACACCCTGGTCGGTATGCAACTGCACCATTGCCTGAGCATAGTTAGATTGATTCTCACGGCTACCCGTAAAGTTGTAGTAAAATTTTGGCGCACTTTCACCAATAAACCAGTGAATATCTGCCACCTCGGAATGAGCTAAGATAGTTTCTCTGGCAGCTAGTATTTGCTGTTTAGTTTCGGCGATCGCCGTTGCCGCACCCAACTCTACCTCGATTTGGAACTGATCGCGAGCTACAGAAGGAAAAAACTGATTTTTCAAAGTTCCCGCCGTTAAAAAACCAATTAGAGGAATAATAAAGCTTAAAGCGATCGCCAATAGGGGTCTTGCTTGGGTAAACTGAAGAGACTTGCGGTAAGGACAAGCCAGCCGCTGAGATGTCAAGCCAGTGTTCCACCAGGCATCGGGTTTTAAGAGCCATGCTTGAATTTGAGGTAGTATGCCCCGGGGTCTGACAGTGCTATTTTGCAGTTCTGCGGCTTTACTTCTGGTATTGGCTAATATCCGCACCGCTAATGCCGCAATTACCGTCAGGGATAGAGCTAAAGAGGAAATCAACGCCATAATTACGCCGATGGCGATCGAGCCGACAAATTCTCCCGCACTTCCAGGTAAAAGAGCGATCGGCAGAAAGGTCATAATCGTTGTTACCGTCGAGGCCAACAGGGGTACCTTAAGGTAATTCACCGTTTTCACTAGCGCCTGTAGGGGTTCTACCCCCTCATCCAGCTCTACTTTAATCTCATCGACAACGACGATCGCATTGTCAATTAATAGCCCCAGGGCAATAATTAATCCCGTGACCGACATCTGATGAATGGGAATGTTGAACAGAGTCATCCAGCCAAACACCAAAAAAGTCGTCAGCGGCAAAGCTATTCCCACCACCAAAGCCGAGCGCCAGCCCATCGATACTAAGCTAACGGCAATCACCAACAGCGCCCCAATCCCTAAGTTTGCTAGCAAAGTCCCAATGCGATCTTCGACATATTCACTCTGGTCAAAAATTAGATCTAAGCTAACTCCTTGGGGTAGACTCGCTTCAAAGCCGGCAATTTCTGTCTTTACTTGAGTTGCCCACCGGTCAATTCTCTGACCCGACTCCATCAATACCCCTACTACCACTGCTGGTTGACCGCTAACTAGGGCTAAATCTGTCGGTGGCTCCTGAATCCCCCTGCTGACTGTGGCTATATCGCTCAACCGGGTAAACTGCCCTGCTTTACTTTGAATCGGGATTTGTCTAATTCTAGCTAGGGTGGCTAGTTCGCTATCAACTTCGATCGCTATATTAGTGCGATCGCTGCGGTATTGACCGGCAGATATCTTGGCATCACTTAAATTGATTTTCTCGGCTAATTGCCGTGCCGAGAGCCCTAAAGCTACTAATTCTGTAGCTTCAATCTCCACCGTAACTTCTTCTTGAGGATCGCCAAAAATTTCTACCTCTTCCGTACCCCCAACCCCCCGCAGCCCTACCTCTAGCTGTTCGGCATACCGTCGCAACACGGCATAATTTGGTTCGCTTTCTTGGTTCCAGGTTAGAGAGGCGATCGCTGTATAAGCTTTAGTTTTAGCCTCATCCAGTTCGGGAACTCTCGCCCCTAGAGGAAAAGACGCCGCCGCATCGCTCATTTCATCCCGCACCTTTGACCAGATCGGTCGAGCATTTTTAACCGACTCGTTTAGCTCAATCGTTAAGGTCGAAAACCCCACCCGGGAATTAGAGCTTATTGTCTTGATTTCCGCAATCTCGGCAATTTCTGACTCCAAAACTTCCGTTACCAATGCCTCTACTCTCTCCGCACTCGCTCCGGGAAAAGCAGTTTTAACCACCGCTACTCGATTAACCAGTTCGGGATCTTCCTGACGGGGCAAAGCCTGAAAAGAGGATAGACCCCAGGCAACGATGAGAATAAACGTGAGGATTAATAAACGAGTGTTCCGATAAAAAGATTCAATCATGTTTCTTCAGAGCTAATCCTCAATGTTCAATGAAACCCTTTGTCCGGGTACTAGCCGATGTGTGCCGCTGGCAACGATACGATCGCCGGACTGTAATGTTCCTCTAACTAAGACGAGATCGTCCTGCTGACTAATAATCTCGACAGAATGCTGCTTGACAATATAGTTGTTGCTATCTGGCAACTCGCTAAGCAAGTAACATGTCCAAAGTCCCCTAATCCCCTGAGTTAAAGCCTCTACTGGCAGCCAATAACCATCGGTATTGATTTCTTTGGTTAGCTCTATCCTGACGGTTTGTCCTGGGTTTACTCGAGCTAAAGCAGAGGGGTCTAAATTGAATTTGACGATCTGAGTCCTAGTATCCAAATCGACTTCCGGCAAGATAGCCTCCACCGTTGCTCGATATGCCTGAGAGCCGATATTCAGGGTTCGATCGCTGCCCAGCGGCAGTTCGAGAGCTACTTCAGTAGGCATGCCAATTTTGGCCTCGGGAGGAACATTTTCAATTAGTCGTATAACCGATTGTCCCAGGCTAGCTACCGTTCCTTCATCTAGCTGTCGCTGTGCCACAATGCCATCAAAAGGTGCTTTGAGGATACTTTTATCTAGGTCTACATCAAGCTCGGCAACACGGGCGGCTAGCTGTTGCAATGTTGCTTTCTGAGCTGCTATCTGTTCGCGGCGCGTACCGTTTTCTAATTCTGCTAAATTACTCCTCGCCTGGCTCAACCTAGCTTGTAAAGCCTCCTCTCCAAAAGCAAATTCATCTAGTTCTTCCCGGGCGATCGCTCCTTGAGTGTAGAGAAATTCCCGTCGCGATTTTTGCTTTGCCTGTAGCTTTAACTGTTGTTCCAAATCCCTGACCGCTGCTGATGCCGCATTAATGTTTTCTAATCTCGCTCCTGTCTGTAGTTCCGTTAGCTGTGCTTGGGCGCGGGCTTGTTCTGCTACTAACTGCTGGCGCTGAGTCTGTAGGCTACGCCGATCTAATTGTGCCAATTTCTGTCCTTTGGTAACGCGATCGCCTTCTCTAACCAACACGCGATCTATTTCACCACCACGAAAAAAACCGAGATTACTGGCTCTCGCCGCTGCTACTTCTCCCGTGTAGGTGCGGGATACTTGATAGGAGGTTACTGGTTCGGCAACTATCGTCTCGACGGGCAACACTCTTGCCGACTCTTCCGGCTGCTCTCTCGCAGAAGTCAGCAACAGAGGACGGACTAATAATAAGACTAATCCCAGACCGCCGATTCCCAGAAGCAGATAGAAATATTGGCTTTTACTCTTTGGCCTTGGGTCGTATTGCGTCATCTCCGATGCCTGGCGATCGCCAGAAGTTGACTGTAAATTTTGTTCGAAATTCATAAGCAGCAGTTAGGACAGTTAGGACAGTTTTAAGCAGTCAAAAACTATTTTTTTGGAGTCTTCGGCTACTTTCATCTCGTTATTGATGAAAATTCTTTAACAGAAATTAAAACAATCGTTTGATAAATTACATTTGAATTTAAATAGTCAAAAGTAATTTT
>JBCBIN010000090.1:0-10474 GCA_038524555.1 Cyanobacteria bacterium J06623_7
AAAACTTGTTACGATGTAAAGTCCGAATTCTATGTGTAATTTCAGAATTAATCAAGAACTCAAGCAATTATCTGTTTAAAAAACTGTGGCTAACTCCAAATCGGCAATCAAACGTATCAGAACAGCAGAGCGCAATCGTTTGCGCAACAAAGCGTACAAATCTTCGCTACGAACTTTAACCAAAAAGTATTTTAATGCGGTAGAAAGCTACTCAGCCGAACCGACTCCCGAAAACATGGAAGTGGTCAAACAAGCTATGTCCGCAGCCTATAGCAAAATCGACAAAGCGGTCAAACGGAAAGTGTTACATCGCAACAACGGAGCGAGAAAAAAATCGCGGATTGCGCGAGTGTTGAAGAAAGCTACTGCTGCTTAGTTCAGCTATGATGGCGCTTGCCGAGATTAATGTGTAATACTCAATCTTGCATACAGCAAATAGCTACAGCTAAGAGACATTAAGGTTGACAGATATAACCAAGCAACACATTAGGTATAAATGCAGTTAGTAGATACCCATGTTCACATCAACTTTGATGTTTTTCAGGGAGATTTGTCCTCGTTAAGGCAGCGCTGGCAGTCAGCAGGTGTAGCTCATCTCGTCCATTCTTGCGTAGAGCCCTCTGAATTTCAGGGAATACAGTCCATCGCGGATCGTTTCCCTGAATTGTCTTTTGCAGTCGGTTTGCATCCTCTGGATACTGAAAAATGGCAAGACACCACGGCGGCAGAAATACTAGACCTAGCCGTTCAGGATAGTCGTGTTGTCGCCATCGGCGAAACGGGCCTAGATTTCTTTAAATCAGACGACCGTGATCGACAGATATTCGTCCTGCAAGAGCAGTTAAAAGTCGCCCAACAACTAGATCTGCCGGTGATTATCCACTGCCGGGATGCGGCATCAAAATTGAAGGAAGTCTTGGATAACTTTAGGCAAGATTTTGGCGCGGTGAAGGGAGTAATGCACTGCTGGGGTGGAGACGTAGAAGAAACCAAATGGTTCTTAGATTTGGGTTTTTACATCAGCTACAGCGGCATCGTCACGTTTAAAAATGCCAAGCAGGTACAAGCGGCGGCGAAGATCGTGCCCAGCGATCGCCTATTAATTGAGACAGACTGCCCTTTTCTCGCACCAGTACCCAAACGAGGCAAAACCAATGAACCATCATATGTTCGATACGTAGCCGAATATGTTGCCCGGTTGAGAGATACACCATTAGAAACCTTAGCCAAACAGACCACAGCTAACGCCTGTCGTCTGTTTGGAATTGAGCTAAATACATAAGATAAATATCAAAAATAACAGTCAGAAATACAGGCTTTCCCGCGCTATCTTTGTTGACCTATGGTTGAACAAAACTCCTAAAAAGAGCTAGAGAATCAACCGGCCGAACCAGTAAAATATAGTACAACTACCATCTTCATGACTAACTTAACTTATAATCTGTTACCAGACTTAATTGAAATTCAGCGCTCTAGTTTTCGTTGGTTTCTCGAAGAGGGATTGATCGAGGAGCTCAACAGCTTTTCCCCTATCACTGACTATACAGGCAAGTTTGAGCTGCACTTTATGGGCGAGAACTACCGCCTTAAAGAGCCTAAGTACTCAATGGAAGAGGCAAAGCGTCGTGACAGTACCTATAACGTCCAAGTATACGTTCCCACGCGCTTAATCGATAAAGAAAGTGGTGAAATCAAGGAGATGGAAGTCTTCGTAGGCGATTTGCCGTTGATGACCGATCGTGGAACTTTTATTATCAACGGTGCCGAGCGGGTAATTGTCAATCAGATAGTGCGATCGCCTGGGGTATATTATAAGGCAGAAACCGATAAGAATGGTCGTCGTACCTATTCTGCTTCTTTAATTCCTAACCGTGGTGCCTGGCTAAAGTTCGAGACAGATAAAAATGGTTTAGTCTGGGTCAGAATCGATAAGACGCGCAAACTTTCGGCTCAGGTGTTATTAAAAGCGATCGGCCTGAGCGATAACGAAATTTTAGACGGTATCCGTCACCCTGATTTTTATCAAAAAACCTTAGATAAAGAAGGTAATCCTAGCGAAGAAGAAGCACTGCTAGAACTATATCGCAAGCTACGTCCGGGTGAGCCCCCTACCGTTAGCGGCGGACAACAGCTATTGGAATCTCGTTTCTTTGACTCCAAGCGTTACGATTTGGGGCGGGTTGGTCGCTACAAGCTAAATAAAAAATTACGCTTGACTGTTCCCGATACTACTAGAGTCCTAACCACCACCGATATTTTGGCAGCGGTAGCCTATCTAATTAACCTCGAGTTTGATGGCGGTACGACCGATGACATCGACCATCTCGGTAATCGTCGCGTACGTTCCGTAGGCGAGCTGCTACAGAACCAGGTGCGTGTGGGCTTGAATCGTTTAGAGCGAATTATCCGCGAGCGGATGACCGTCAGCGAAGCCAATAGTCTGACTCCGGCAGCGCTGGTTAACCCGAAACCCTTAGTGGCAGCCATTAAAGAATTCTTTGGTTCATCCCAACTCTCCCAGTTTATGGATCAGACCAATCCTTTGGCAGAGTTAACTCATAAACGTCGTCTTTCTGCTTTAGGCCCTGGTGGCTTAACGAGAGAAAGAGCGGGTTTTGCTGTGCGAGATATTCACCCTACTCAATACGGTCGTATCTGTCCGGTAGAAACTCCTGAGGGTCCCAACGCCGGCCTAATCGGTTCTCTGGCAACCTATGCCCGAGTTAATCCTTACGGCTTTATTGCCACTCCTTACTATCGCGTCGATAGCGGTCGGGTATTGAAAAATGAAGATGTCGTCTATCTAACTGCAGACGAAGAAGATGATATGCGGGTTGCCCCTGGTGACGTGGCAACCGATGATGATGGTTACATTCTCGGTGAAACCATTGCCATTCGTTATCGGCAAGAATTTTCTACCTGCGACCCAGAAGAAGTAGACTATGTAGCAATCTCCCCTGTACAGATTGTCTCGGTAGCAACCAGCTTGATTCCCTTTCTCGAACATGATGATGCTAACCGCGCCCTGATGGGTTCGAACATGCAGCGTCAGGCTGTTCCCTTACTAAGACCAGAACGCCCCCTAGTAGGAACGGGTTTAGAAGCCCAAGCCGCCCGCGATTCGGGAATGGTAGTGGTGTCCCGCACTCATGGGATTGTTACCTACGTTGATGCTGAAGTAGTCAGAGTGAGGGTAGAAGAAGGCAACAACGGCCTGTATGCCCCCGAGCCTGGGGAGGAGATTGTTTACAAACTGCAGAAATATCAGCGTTCCAACCAAGATACCTGTTTGAATCAGCGTCCTCTGGTGTATGCCGGCGAAGATGTCGTTCCAGGTCAGGTACTGGCGGATGGTTCTTCCACTGAAGGTGGCGAACTGGCCTTGGGTCAAAATGTGCTGATTGCCTACATGCCCTGGGAAGGCTATAACTACGAAGACGCTATTCTCATTAGCGAACGTCTAGTGTATGACGATGTTTACACTAGTATTCACGTTGAGAAATTTGAAATTGAAGCTCGTCAAACAAAATTGGGACCAGAAGAAATTACCCGCGAAATTCCCAACGTCGGTGAAGATGCTCTACGCAATTTAGACGAACGCGGCATTATTCATATTGGTGCTTGGGTGGAAGCAGGAGAAATTCTAGTCGGCAAAGTAACTCCCAAAGGAGAATCCGACCAGCCACCGGAAGAAAAATTACTCAGAGCCATCTTTGGTGAAAAAGCTAGAGACGTGCGAGATAACTCCCTACGAGTGCCAAACGGCGAAAAAGGTCGAGTAGTAGATGTGCGTGTCTTTACCAGAGAACAAGGTGACGAACTACCGCCTGGGGCAAATATGGTAGTACGTATCTATGTCGCTCAGAAACGGAAAATTCAGGTGGGGGACAAAATGGCGGGTCGCCACGGCAATAAAGGGATTATCTCGCGAATTTTACCGATTGAAGATATGCCTTACCTCCCAGACGGGACCCCCATCGATATTGCTTTAAATCCTCTCGGTGTGCCTTCCCGGATGAACGTTGGACAGGTATTCGAATGTCTCTTGGGCTGGGCAGGAGAAAATCTAGCGACTCGCTTTAAAATGATGCCTTTTGACGAGATGTACGGCAAAGAAGCATCGCGGGAAACTGTCCATGGCAAGATTATGGATGCGGCAAAAAAACCAGGTAAGTCTTGGGTTTATGACGAAGCCAATCCCGGTAAAATTCAGGTCTTTGACGGACGGACGGGAGAAAAATTTGCTCGCCCTGTAACCGTGGGGAAAGCCTACATGCTCAAGTTAGTTCACCTCGTAGACGATAAGATTCATGCTCGCTCTACTGGCCCTTATTCTCTGGTAACCCAGCAACCTTTGGGTGGTAAAGCACAACAGGGGGGACAGCGTTTTGGAGAAATGGAAGTTTGGGCACTAGAAGCATATGGTGCGGCTTATACCCTGCAAGAGCTACTAACGGTCAAATCCGATGACATGCAGGGACGAAATGAAGCGTTGAACTCCATTGTCAAAGGCAAGCCGATTCCCCGTCCAGGAACACCAGAATCTTTCAAGGTACTAATGCGTGAACTACAGTCTTTGGGCTTAGATATTGCCGTACATAAGCTAGAGGCGCTAGATGATGGCAGCAGCCGCGATGTCGAAGTCGATTTGATGGCCGATACTCCTCGTCGCACTCCTAATCGACCTACCTATGAATCTTTACAAAGAGAGGAATCGACTGAAGAGGTCTAAAAAAGCATAGCTCATAGGGCGTGATGTCTGGAGAATCTCCAATCTAGTCTTCCGCGCCTTATTTGAAGGCAGTTCCGACTAAAGCTTAATTTTCTAATATTCCTAACCGATAAATGAGAAACCAGATAGAACAAAGATTCGATTACGTCAAAATTGGTATTGCTTCTCCCGAGCGGATTCGTCAGTGGGGCGAAAGAACCCTGCCCAATGGTCAGCTGGTCGGCGAAGTCACCAAACCAGAAACGATTAACTATCGTACTCTCAAGCCAGAGATGGATGGGCTGTTCTGCGAGCGAATCTTTGGTCCCGCCAAAGACTGGGAATGCCACTGCGGCAAGTACAAGCGAGTACGCCACCGGGGAATTGTCTGTGAGCGTTGTGGGGTAGAAGTAACGGAGTCTAGAGTACGTCGGCACCGTATGGGCTTTATTAAGTTAGCTGCTCCCGTAACTCACGTATGGTATCTCAAAGGTATTCCCAGCTACTTGAGTATTCTGCTGGACATGCCCCTACGGGATGTGGAACAGGTGGTTTACTTCAATGCTTATGTAGTTCTCGACCCCGGCAATGCGGGGAATTTATCAGCCAAACAACTGCTGACGGAAGACCAGTGGATTGAAATCGAAGACCAGCTTTACAGCGAAGACTCCGAACTAGTGGGAGTTGAAGTGGGAATTGGTGCCGAGGCGGTACAGCGATTATTGGAAGAAGTCGCCCTAGAAGAAGAAGCCGAAAAGCTCAGAGAGCAGATTGCTGACGCTAAAGGACAAAAAAGAGCCAAACTAATCAAGCGCCTGCGGGTGATTGACAATTTTGTGGCGACGGGTTCACGTCCAGAGTGGATGGTGCTCAACGCGATTCCCGTCATTCCCCCGGATTTGCGCCCAATGGTGCAGCTTGACGGCGGTCGTTTTGCCACATCTGACCTTAACGATCTCTATCGTCGTGTAATTAACCGTAATAACCGCCTGGCTCGACTACAGGAAATTCTAGCTCCGGAAATCATCGTTCGTAACGAAAAACGGATGCTACAGGAAGCGGTAGACGCGTTAATTGACAATGGTCGTCGCGGTCGTACCGTAGTCGGTGCTAATAATCGTCCCCTCAAATCCCTGTCAGATATTATTGAGGGTAAACAGGGGCGTTTCCGTCAAAACCTACTAGGTAAGCGGGTTGACTATTCCGGACGTTCGGTAATTGTCGTCGGACCAAAACTCAAAATTTATCAGTGTGGTTTGCCAAGAGAAATGGCGATCGAGCTATTCCAGCCCTTTGTGATTCATCGCCTGATTAATAGCGGCATGGTCAACAATATTAAAGCAGCCAAAAAGTTGATTCAACGCAACGACCCCAGCGTTTATGAAGTGCTAAAAGAAGTCATTGCCGGACATCCCGTTATGCTCAACCGCGCACCAACGCTACACCGTTTAGGTATTCAAGCATTCGAACCGATTTTGGTTGAAGGACGAGCAATTCAACTGCACCCTCTGGTATGTCCTGCCTTTAACGCGGATTTCGATGGCGACCAAATGGCCGTTCATGTTCCTTTGTCTTTAGAAGCTCAAGCTGAAGCACGATTATTGATGCTGGCTTGTCACAATATCTTATCTCCGGCTACTGGTAGACCGATTGTGGCACCATCTCAGGATATGGTTTTAGGCTGTTATTATCTCACTGCTGAAGATCCGAAAGCCGTCAAGGGAGAAAATCGTCGCTTTGGTAACCTAGATGATGCGATCAAAGCCTACGAACAGGGACAGATAGATCTTCATGCCCGTGTCTGGTTGCGTTACGAAGGGGAAGTGGTAACAGAACAGCCAGATATTGAGGTTACGGAAACGGAAAATCTGGGTGATGGCAGCACAATTGAATACTATCGCGAGAGATTTGTGCGTCGTTCTGCTGAAGGGGAACAGCTCAGCCAATATATTAATACGACCGTAGGCCGCATTATTTATAACAAAACAGTGCAGGATGCTCTTTCCGCCGCAGTATAAAACAGCCATCGGACTCAAATCATACAATTGTAGTAGCTAGAAACAAGAACAGAATGAAATTTTATAATCACATCGTTGATAAGGGTCGTCTCAAGAAATTGATGGCTCTAGCTTTCACAGAATACGGTTCGGCTCATAGCGCTACAGTAGCGGATTCTCTTAAAGAGTTGGGATTTCGCTATGCCACGGTAGCGGGAGTTTCGATTAGCGTTGACGATCTAAAAGTTCCACCGATCAAGGCCGAAATGCTCGAAGCAGCAGAAGGTGAGATTAGAGAAACTGAAGAACGCTATGCTAGGGGAGAAATCACTGAGGTAGAGCGCTTTCAAAAAGTAATCGATACCTGGAATAGCACCTCAGAAAACCTTAAGGATGAGGTTGTAACCAACTTTAGAACTACCGATCCGCTTAACTCAGTTTATATGATGGCGTTTAGCGGCGCGCGGGGTAACTTATCTCAGGTACGTCAGCTGGTGGGAATGCGTGGGTTGATGGCAGATCCGCAAGGGGAGATTATCGATCAACCGATCAAAACTAACTTCCGTGAAGGTTTGACCGTCACTGAATATATTATTTCTTCTTATGGTGCTCGTAAAGGATTGGTAGATACCGCCTTAAGAACAGCAGATTCCGGCTACTTGACTCGTCGTTTGGTAGACGTTTCCCAAGACGTAATTGTGCGAGAAGTAGATTGTGGTACACAGAGAAGTATCAGTCTCCGAGCCATGAAAGATGGCGATCGCACTCTAATTAATTTGTCAGATCGTTTGCTCGGTCGAGTCTTGGCTGAAGATGCCATTGACGATAAGACAGGGGAGGTTGTGGCTACCCGCAATCAGGCGATTGACCAAGACTTGGCGGTAGAAATAGGCAACCGTGTGGAAGAAGTGATGGTACGATCGCCCCTCACCTGCGAGGCAGCTCGTTCTGTATGCCAAAAATGTTACGGTTGGAGTCTGGCTCATGGTCACATGGTGGATATGGGTGAAGCGGTGGGAATTATTGCCGCCCAATCGATTGGCGAGCCGGGAACCCAGTTAACCATGCGTACTTTCCATACGGGAGGGGTATTTACTGGCGAAGTAGCCCGTCAAATTAGAGCGAAAGCCGATGGTAAAGTTGAATTTGGCGAGGGTCTGACTACCCGGGGGATTCGGACTCGTCATGGGGATGAAAGGAATCAAGTAGAAACGGTTGGTGATATTAAACTAATTCCCAAAAAAGGTAAAGCTAGCAATACAGCTTTGACCGCTGGTTCTCTGATTTATGTTGAGGATGGCGAAGAAGTTAAAAAAGACCAGCTACTGGTGGAAGTTGCCAAGCAGCAGCTACAAAAATCTACCGAGAAAGCGGCTAAAGATGTAACCTCAGATTTAGCGGGAGAAGTTATCTTTGCCGACCTCGTGCCAGAGGATAAACAAGACCGTCAGGGTAATACAACTCGTATCGCCCAACGAGCTGGACTGTTGTGGGTGCTTTCGGGAGAAGTATATAATTTGCTGCCTGGAGCCGAGGCTCTAGTTAAAAACGGCGATAAGGTAAAACCAGGCGATCTTTTAGCTCAGACTAGACTTACCGCTGCTAATGGTGGTGTAGTTAGAATGATTCCCGACAGCCGGGAGATCGAAATTGTCACCGCTTCGGTATCTCTCGACCAGGCAAAAGTCAAGGTCGAAAGCGACGGTGGTCGCGAACAGTATATAATTACCACTGCCGATGATCTTAAATTCCTGTTGAAAACTGCCCCCGGCACAAAGGTACAGAATAAGCAAGTTGTTGCCGAATTGATTGATGATTTCTATAAAACCGAAACAGGAGGCATTATCAAGTATGGTGGCATCTCCGTTGGTAAAGGAAATCGCAAGCAGGGTTATGAGGTCGAACAGGGAGGAACCTTACTCTGGATTCCGGAAGAAAGCCACGAAGTAAATAAAGATATTTCTCTGTTAATCGTGGAAGATGGCGAATATGTCGAAGCTGGATCGGAAGTAGTCAAAGATGTTTTCTGTCAATCTTCAGGTATTGCGGAAGTAGTCCAGAAAAACGATATTCTGCGGGAAATTATCATCAAGCCGGGAGAAATTCATCAGATTGATGATGGAAAAAATGAATGGCACGAAAAGCTGATTCAGCCAGGGACGGAAGTGCTACCAGGGGTAGTAACTAAGGAACTGCGTTATGGAGAGGTTTTAGAAACAACCGAAGGTACGGCCTTGATTTTACGTCCCGTACGCGAGTTTGCCGTAGAAGATAAGCCTTCTATTCCGTCTCAAGCCTCGATCAATCAAGATGATGGTCGTCAGATTGGATTGCGAGCAGTTCAGAGAATTTTCTTTAAAGATGGCGAACGAGTTAAGTCGGTTAGTAGTCTTTCTCTCTTGAGCACGCAGCTAATTTTAGAGATTGAGACGACTGAGGAGAACGATCTTGTCGCTAACCTCAGTGCGGATATCGAGCTTCAGCCCGATGAAAACGATCCCGAGATCAAACGACTACAGATGGTGATTCTCGAATCACTGGTACTACGACGAGATACTGATGTCGATCCCCATAGCGGCGAAATCCAAACCAGAATTTTAGTTAAAGACGGCGAGGAGATTGCTAAAGACGCAACGATCGCCCGTACCGAAATTCTCTGTAAATCAGCCGGAGAAGTACAAGGTATTCGTGAAGGTTCTGAGGCAATTCGTCGGATTCTAATCGTGCGGGATAGCGATGTTGTCACTCACGAACTAGATGTACCTCTAAACAAGTTGAAGTACAAAAAAGGTGACCTCTTGGTGTCTGGTAGCCAGCTAGCCGAGGGCGTAAAACTAGAAAGTTCGTGTCAGGTAGTCGAAGTCGCCGAACAAGGTAGTAAAACCGCAATGACCTTGCGCTATACCCGTCCCTATCGCGTATCCCAGGGGGCAGTACTACATATTGATGATGGCGATCTAGTCCAGCGGGGAGATAATATCGTTCTGTTGGTCTTCGAGCGTTCTAAAACTGGAGATATTATCCAAGGTTTACCGCGAATTGAAGAACTGCTAGAGGCACGTAAACCCAAGGAGGGTTGTATTCTCAGCCGTACTTCTGGGGTCTGTCAGGTAGTCTATGAAGAAAATGAAACTGTCGATATCAAAATTATCGAAGAAGACGGTGTAGTCAGCGACTATCCGATTAAGCCCGGACAGAATGCGATCGTTAGCGACGGTCAGATTGTGGAAGCGGGACAGCCTCTAACCGATGGACCAGCAAACCCCCACGAAATTCTGGAAACTTACTTTAACTACCACTTGCCAGAAAAAGGATGTTATGAGGCATCTTTGATTGGACTACAAAAAGCCCAGCTATTCTTAGTGCGACAAGTACAGTCGGTATATCAAAGTCAAGGGATTGATATTTCGGACAAGCATATTGAAGTAATTGTTAAGCAAATGACAGCCAAGGTCAGAATTGACGACGGTGGCGATACAATTATTTTGCCTGGGGAGCTATTAGAGCTACGTCAGATCGAACAGGTGAATGAAGCCATGTCGATTACCGGAGGCGCTCCCGCGCAATATACGCCTGTACTCCTAGGTATTACCAAAGCTTCTCTCAATACCGATAGCTTTATCTCCGCCGCTTCTTTCCAAGAAACCACTAGGGTTTTAACCGAAGCCGCTATTGAAGGTAAATCAGATTGGCTCAGAGGATTGAGAGAAGCTTTGGTAATACCTAGGAGTACAGGCGTATATTGCGCGGGAGCGCCTCCGGTAAT
>JBCBIN010000091.1:0-5336 GCA_038524555.1 Cyanobacteria bacterium J06623_7
AATGAGAGTTTGGAGCACTATGGGCAACTCCATGACCTTTTCTTTTAATCTTTTACCCGAGCTAAGAGAAAGACAAAATAGCCCAACAGACCAGCCATCAAACGCCATCGATGTCGGCTGATAAACAACAAGATTAAGCCGGGTAAAAGATTAAAAGAAAAGGTCATGGAGTTGCCCATAGTGCTCCAAACTCTCATTCCTAAGGCTTGAGGAACCCCCATATAGGAGGAACGGCTGTCACCGTTGAGCTGAATCAAAAACTGCTTGTCCCAGGGTGGTGCCAACAAAAACTGTATGATGCCATAACAGCCCATGACAATTATTGCCCAGAGAAATACCTGCTGAAAGAGCTGGCGATAGCGGGGATACTGTCGCCAGTTGATAAATAAATGAAAGCCAAAGCTAACGGGGGCGAGCCAGTTTAAAAGAATCAGAATCTCGCGATCGTAATCTACCGTCGGCTGGCGAATTAAGCCAATAAAAAAACCATAGAAAATTGCTAAACAGCACAGAGCGAAAGGCAAGCCATCCCGCTTATAGGTTCGGGGTAAATAGCGCCAGAGAGTCGCTAGAGCTATCGACGTAACCAGCAAAGGAGTAAAGTGATAGGGCCAGGGGGTAGGACCGCCAACTCGATAGTCAATTAAGCGCTTGATAAACGGGCCGAGAAACCAAATCCACCAGGTAAAACCGACGTAGTGGAGGGGATAGCGACGGTAGAAATAGATACCTATCGCCAGAGAACTAGCGGGAAAAACGGGAATTAGCAAGCGGGGCAGGACGAGTAGCAGACCCAAAATTAGGAGAGCGTAGGCAGAAATTATCGTCCAGATGGGCTTATCTGGCTCTAGCCGCCAATTATTTGATTTAGCTGAAATTAGTTTCCCGCTCACTGATTCTTGCTCCAGATTAAACTCATCGCTAGTTTGACAATTTTTCGATAGAAACAGCTTTGACCTTGCCGGGTTGAGCTTTATCGGTTGTGACCCCAACTGGCTGAGGTGTAAAGTCAGACTTCCACCAGGTTAAACAACCCTGGTAACGCGCCTGCATCGATAACCACCATTTCTTACCTGCCAACATACCTTCCTGAGGTAAAAATCTCAGCCACTGTACTAAGCCATAACCTTTGCGCGTGCCGACTAAAATTGTCCAAGCGGCAAAAACTACGCGACGCCAGGCTGGAAGGTAATCGAGTAAGACTAAAGTCTCGTTATAGACCTCGTTATACCAGGCGGTTCGATTGAACTCCCCTCGACGATCTTCATCAAATCGCTGACCGTGATAGTGATCGATTTCTACCGCTGGGTCGTAGATGAGCTTCCAACCAGATTTTTTAACGCTGAGGCTAAAGGCTAAATCGTTATGAACTTCTGCTCCCGTACCCAAAAGCCGCGTATCGAAGCGTAGATCGCCGACCGCTGCCCGACGGTAGCTCATGTTTGCCCCCTTGAGAATTTCTACTTCCCGGGGCTCACCGATGCCTAGGTGGTGTCTGCCGATTGTCCGTCCACATAGCTGCACTTTGCCCACCAGCTCGCTCTCGCCTTCTACTAGCTGCCCGCCAATATACATCCAGTCCCGTCCGCCAACTCCTCCCACTTGGGAATCTCCCTCGAAATGGCCGGTAATTTTTTCGAGCCAAGTAGGATAGGGTCTACCATCATCATCGGTAATGGCAAAAAAATCAGTTCTTACTCTCTCTAAACAGGCGTTTAATGCCGCAACTTGCCCGGGCACGGTTACCGTTACTACCTGAATTGGTAAATGCCCCGAGGGATAGGCTTGCAGAAACGAACGAGTTTGGCGATCGCTATCCCGGACCGCAATCAGTATTTCTGTCGGATTAAGAGTTTGCTGCTTGAGGGCAGTTAAACATTTTTCTAGATCTTGAGGACGACGATAGGTAGGAACGATTACGGTAATACTCATCATGACTTGAGTTGGGACAAAATTAGGTGATTTAGAATTGAGTGGGTACTTAGGCAATTTCTCCTAAATATTTTGCATAGTTAGAGTTGGCGATTGTTGATTTCAGCTCTTCAGGGTTGGCGATATATTCGTCTATGCTATTAGGTAAGACTTTAGACAGGCGAGTAACCGCAGGAGCAGAAGTTATGCCGAGAAATTGACAGATTTTATCCAAAGCGTCCTGATGATCGGCTTCATCTGCTAAATTTTGTTCGTAGTTCAAACCAATGTGGGGCAGATCCTGAATTATGGAGCGATCAAAAACATTTTGCTGATGACAGTAGTCCATATGTCCTAATAGTGCTTCCGGCGTTATATTTACAGGGGGTAAAGCCTCTAACCTCTCGTTTTTACGATAGTTAAACTGCTTTCTAGATTTTGCTACTAGGCTAGAAATAGCTCGCTTTACTACATTGCTGCGTTCGAGATAAACTAAACTAACTCCAGCATTAATTAACGCTTCAAGTTTGTATCGTGCAATTTTTGCGTTGGCAGCATTTTGCTCCATGTTTTTGGGCTGGGTACTAAATTTATAGCCACGAACATTTTTACTCGAGTAGACTGGTTTGCGGTGGGGAAAATCGATGGGTAACTTGTCATAGTTGAAGAAAGTATGAGGATCGGTCAGAATTTGGGGATGGCAAGACAAAATATCGAGCAAGCAAGTACTTCCCGAACGACCCCGAGCAATTAAGACAAAGTGTTGAAGTGGCGATCTCCTCAACGAGAAGTAGTTAATATTGTTATAAACATACTTAATTTTGTGCTTGTTTTGCTGATAGAGAGGAGCTTGAGTGAGTTTTTTAGTAACTGACCGAGTATTGACCATAATATTTGTTGTTGATTTGTCGCTAGGATATGAGTAATTACAAATAAGATTTAGTTAGCAATAAACTTTGGTATTAGTCCACTCATTAACCTGCTGACCAAACTTCAAGACTGGCTCTAGGGCGATGGGCTTTAATTCAAGATTCTTAACTACCGTGTCGCGATCGCGAAGAATTTCCCCAATTTCGTCCAGATTGTCCGTCATCAGACCATTGCCATATCCGTTGACAAAGGAACTAGTTTTCGGAGCGCGGTTAATCGCCAGATAGGGAATCCCCAAGCCATAGGCAATAATCGCCCCGTGGAGTCTAGTGGTTAGAACAAAGCCGCTGTTGCAGTAATAGTCAGCAATTATCTCTTCCAAACCCAAATAGGAATACTGCATGTGGTCGGAAAAACGATAGTTGGGCTCGATCGCGGCAACTTGGGCTTTAATTTTTTGCTTCTCGGCAGGGTCGATGGAACGCTCGTGGGAGCTATAGAGCAGTTTGTTGGAGTTGGGATTGACCTGCTCTCGATACCGTTGTAAATAAACTAAACAGGGGCAAGCAGTAATAGAAGGGTCGTCAAAGCCAAACATTTCGGCGGTTAGGCTATCCCGAACGTTGATTAAGTCGCAGCGTTTGCCAATGGCGGTGAGAGTTTTCAGGTAGTCGGGAGAAGTTACCTCAGCCGTAATGCCTACACCCCATATAGTTAACGGTAGGGTACATTCATTTAAGAGCCGGTTCCAGAATGGTTCAAAGACTACATCAAACAACCCGGCTCCGCCGATAATAATTCGCTCATAGTGACGATTGATAAAGTCAAAGTCAATATTGCGATCGAGCATACTCCAGAGGTCAGGGGCTTCATCTAGCATCTGGCGAATGCCCAGTACGGGGATAATGTCGCCGATGTTGTGAGTGCCGCTATAAAAATTTAAGACTTTGGACTTAGCTTGTCTGGCTTCTGGCTTGACTTTACCTAAGTTGGTTAAATGATGACGGCGGTCTTGGGCTACTAACTGATACAGTACGCTTTTGACGTAGTTTTTGTTAGTTACCCGCAGGAGTACTTTCTGAGCCAAAGATTCTGGTTGGTATTTCATGACTGATTGAAGGTTAATTAATCAAAGAGGTCAACTGGTAATTATCTTGATCGCGGCAACTTAACTTAAACCTCAAATTTAAACGTCAATTCAGCTTGCCTGGTCTAACTGATACTGCATTTGGTGATATCGCCACAGCTTGCCTTTTTGCTGGAGTAGCTGCTGATATGTCCCCTGTTCAACAATTTCGCCTCCCTCTAGTACTACTACCCGGTCGGCCTTAGCAATAGTTGAGAGACGATGGGCAATGGTAATGACGGTACGCCCTTGAGAGAGTTTTTCTAACGATTGCTGGATTAGCTTTTCGGAAACTGAGTCCAGGGCGCTAGTCGCCTCATCCAAAATTAAAATATCGGGATTTCTGAGCAGAGCACGAGCGATCGCAATCCGCTGACGCTGGCCGCCAGATAATCTCGTACCGCGATCGCCTAATTCGGTATCAAAGCCGTCGGGTAAATCGCGGATAAATTCCCAGGCATTGGCTAATTTGGCTGCTTGCACGATTTCTGATTCTGCTACGCGATCAAGTCCATAGGCAATGTTTTCTCTGACCGAGGTATTAAAAATAAAAGTATCCTGACTAACAATTGCCATGCGCTGGCGTATCGAATCGATGTCAAAGTCTTCTAGGTTATGACCGTCAAATAAAATGCGACCACCGGTAGGGTCGTAAAAACGAGGAATCAAATCGGCAAGGGTGCTTTTTCCCGCACCGGAAGAACCGACTAAAGCCGTTACCTTTCCCTGTTCAATTGTCAGGGTTATGTTGCGTAAAATTGGACTATTCGACTCATAGGCAAAATCAACCTGTTCCAAAGTAATTGCTCGCTCTAAGCCGGTGAAGACAAGGCTACCATTGCTCAAATAAGGTTTATCCGCCGTTGCCAAAAGCTGCTTAATATTCTCAATCGAACCCTGAAGATTGCTCAACCTAGACCGGGCACCATTGATAAATCTAGCTAGAGGAATAAACTGAAACAAAACAAACATAAAGGTCAACAGAGAACTAATCTGTAGGCGACCATTGGGAATTAGAAAATAGAAGGAAAACAGCAACATGCTAATTAAAATCGTAGTTGATGCCGCCTCAGTAGTCGGTTCGATCGAAGCACTATAAAAAGCAGAGCGGCGATCTGCCTCCCTAAGCCGATAGTTGACTCGATTAAACCTGCGCCTTTCAAAATCTTGAGCGACCGAGCCCTGAATTGTGCGCATGCCATTTACCAGTTCTAAAGCAGCAGAAGTGTAGCTACCGTTAGCTTTAGTGATGGCAAAGCTGACTTCTCTCACCTTTTTAATTAAGGTGGAAATACCAACGCTCACTAGGGCAAATAGCATCACTGAGATTGCCGTCAACTGCCAAGATATCAGCACCATAGAGATGGTATACACCACCATCTTAGACATCTTCGCCAATAAGTGATTCATAATATTGACTGCCTGCTTG
>JBCBIN010000091.1:5346-10435 GCA_038524555.1 Cyanobacteria bacterium J06623_7
GGTGTTAATCAATAACCCAGATCTAGCCTGGGAAAAAAAGCTAAGTCTCAATGCCTGAAGCTGCTCAAACAGTCGGCGACGTAGACGATAGGTTAAGTTTGCTTGAGCGTGACCGCTAAAAACTGTACCAACATAGAAGCATCCAGTTCTAATCAAGGTAATCGCCAAAATCGAGATACAAATTCGATATACTCTTTGATTTGCCGGTAGGTTTGCGCCCAAGGCTAGATTATCAAACCAAGTGACTCCCGTTTGCGTGGGCACAGCATCG
Source organism: Cyanobacteria bacterium J06623_7 (assembly GCA_038524555.1). GTDB lineage: Bacteria > Cyanobacteriota > Cyanobacteriia > Cyanobacteriales > Xenococcaceae > Waterburya. Next base: position 5,618 of record JBCBIN010000091.1, read on the forward strand.
GGCTGAGTTAAGCTCTGGAGGAACGAGAGCAAAAACCCGACCCCAAAGCCTTCAAGAATTGCCGCCAACAGGGTAAATGAGACAGCGATGAAGATAATACGTTTAAAGTACTTGAATTCTCTTAACAGGGGATAATTGTCTCGCCCAAATTTTGTTGCGGTAATAAGACGCTGCACAATAGAAACCATAGAATTTATAATCTTTCTCAATCTCTTTAAGCCGATTTCAATATGCACCGAAGCCAGATACAACCTTGGGAATAGTCATCAGCAAAATTTTTAAATCCTGCACTAAGGACCAGCCCGCTAAATACTCCATATCCCACTTAGTTACTGCGTCTAAATCCAGCACGTTGGAACGCCCTCCTACCTGCCAGGCACCGGTGATACCCGGAAGGGCATTTAATCTCCCTTTGCCTCTTTCTCCCAAACGCAAGGCATCATACAACGCCCAGGGACGGGGTCCGACCAGACTCATTTCTCCCTTGAGGACGTTAAATAATTGCGGTAATTCATCCAGGCTATATTTACGTAGCCACTTACCAATCACCGTAACGCGGGGGTCATTTTCTAGCTTGTGTAAACCATCTTGGGCATTCATCAAGGCATGATGCTGGCGCTCGGCATCAACCACCATTGTGCGAAACTTATACATTTGAAATAATTTGCCTCGTTTACCCACGCGCCACTGACGGTAGAAAATGGGGCCGGGAGTAAAAATAGCGATCGCTAAGGCGATTGACAGCATAACCGGACTGATAATAGTCAATATGGCGGCCGTCCCTAACCAGTCTAAAATTCGCTTAATTCGCCAGTAGTTTGTTTTGCTACAGCAAGGAAGTTCACTATTGGAGGGAATGCGCACAAAAACTGGTTTGTTGCCCTGGTGACAGGCATCCGCCCAGAGCTTAATCCCTTTTTCTCCCAGTTGGCGATCGAGACAGACCCGATCAATCCAAGAGTTACGCAGACAGCTTTCAATCCACTGCTTGCGAGTTATTGCCGGAAATCCAGGAGCGGCAGTATCATCAACGCTTTTTACCAGCAGGTTTTTGCGCCGCCATTTAAGATCGCACGGTGGCAGATAACTGTGAGCTTGCTCCGAACTGATATCGAGAGTTAGTACTTTTGAGGTTTGGAGTAAAATGTTGTCGATCATAATGATTTGCAGACAGGTTAAGCAAATTGAGGCAAGAGGTAGGCAGTATTGTCTTCGTATTCCTGGGAATCGTTAGCGACTATCCCCAAAACGTTGAGCTTGCTCAATAGAGCTTCCGCTTCTAATAGCTCGGAAGACTTGACCTGATTGAGACGCATCATCAGCAGGGCACTGTCGCAGATCGAAGCAATTTTTACCGCATCGACCATGCCGATCGCCGAAGGTGTATCGACAATAATTAAGTCGTAGTCTGCTTCATACTGTTCGATGAGGTTTTGCAGACGGGAGGAGCTTAAGAGCTTTACGGGGTCGTTAGTTTTTGCACCAGAGGTTATGAGGTCGATATACTCTCCCTGAAGAAATACCTGCTCGATATCGGGTTGGTCTATTTCTCCCGCGAGGTAATCGGTCAAGCCAGTTTGATTGGGTAGACTAAAGGACTCGTGCAGACCAGGACGACGTAAATCGGCATCAATCACCAGCACTCTTTGCTGATGGCGAGCTACACTAAGAGCCAGACCCAGGGTTAGGGTTGATTTTCCTTCTCCAGCGGTGGCGCTAGTTATGGCCAGGGAACGAAGGCTAGAGCTAAGACCGGACAATCTCAGGTTTTCGTAAACTACGTCTAGAGCTTCTCTAAAAGGCTGCCATTGAATTACTTCCGCGCTCTGGCTAGTCGTATGAGTGCCGGCAAAAAATGGTAGTTTGCCCACAAACATACTTGAAGAAGGAAGAGTCAATCCAGGAGTACTGCCCAAGAGCGGGAGAGCAGTCTGACGCTCCACCTCTTTAACGTTGGAAATTCGTTCGTCGATCGCCTCGCGGACAAAGGCCGTACTCACTCCCAAGAAAGAGGCGACTACCACGCTGAGCAACAGGTCTTTTTTGAGATTGGGCCCAATTTGCTGTCCCAACTGTGGCGGTTCGATTACCTGCCAATTAAAGCCACCTCGATTGAGCTCAATTTCTAATTCCTGCTTGGCTTCTCTCAGTCTTTGTAGCGCCTCTCTTCTAACCTGAGCCTCTTGAGTTAAATCTTTGTAGCGAGAGATCAGTTCGGGAAATTGAGTTAGTCGCTCTCGGAGCTTGGCTTCTGTTACCTTCAACGCAGCGGTTCTTTGGTCAATGCCCGCTAAGTCTGCCTGGGCTTGAGTCATCTCGCTGACAAACTGGGTATCGCTAGTTACGAGCTGTCCCTGCCTGAGCATGGATTCTAATTCGGCATCGAAGTTGGGGGGTAAACTGCCCAAAATGCGGAGCGATTCGTTACGCAAGAGGGCTTTCTGACTATCCTTTTGTTCCACCAAGCCCAGAATTATCGGACTGTTATCTTGATGCTGGGTACGCTTGGCCGCCAACTCAAGTTCGATCGCCTGTAGTTCATTGAGTAGATTCTGATAGCGATTCGACTGGCTCAAACGCGATAACGCCACCGAGCTTTCGGTAGAGAGCCCGAGCTGCTGCTGGAGAGTCTGATAGTTCCCGCTAATCTCACTCTTTTGGGCCACTAGTGCCTCCCGTTCTAAGGCAATATTCCGAATATTTTCTTTAAGAGCGATCGCCTCTTGAGCGGGATCAACCACATTATATTTTTTACTCAGGGCAGTCACAGAAGCTTCAGCCTTACTCAAGTCCTGCTGCGCCTGAGGTATCTGTTTATTGATAAAAGTTAAACCATCTTTGAGACGTTTTTCTTGCTGTTCGAGGTTATATTCAAGATATACGTCCCGAATCGCCTCCAGTACCTGCTTAGAGCGAACCGGATCCTGGTCGTAATAAACTGTTTGAATAATTTTGGTCTGAACCGCATTAGATTCAGCATCAAGGTCGGCGATTTGCGAGACGACGATTGCTTCCCGCAGAGCTTCAATAATCTCTACCCGTTCCGTTGCAGAAGTTTCCCACCCCAGCTTATCCATGACTCGCTTGAGAATTTCTGAGCTTTTTAACACCTTGAGCTGAGTTGCGTAGTCAATTTCAACGGAATTGTCGGTAAACTGGCTCTCCAGATATTGGTTATCCGTACCGTTGTTTCTAATCTGCTTAGCCCGATAGTTTGACTCGGGCAAGACCTGCATTTGGCTGAGATAAATTGGCTTTTTCATCAGCGACAGCGGAATGGCGATCGCTAAGACGCTGCCAAAAACACCGGCAAACCAAAAGCGCCGCTGCCAGAGGGTGCTAAATAGCTGCCCGTAGCCCAGCTCACTCTGTGATTCTGCTTCCCAAGCCACCCGCTCGCTCGGACTGACCTTTTCGATTTGACTCATTGTTTTACTCCTACTGCAACTTTACTGTCCAACCATTGAGACTTGATTCCCAGCTCATCGAGAACCGACTGTCCACAAAACTCCTGAATTACTTCCGCCACCTGCTGAAAAAAGACCGACTCGGAAAAATTAGCCACTGCATGGTCACGGATAGCTTGGTAATTCCAATCCTGACTTTCTACCTGCTCGATCGCCTTACGCAGAGCATCGGGGGATTGGGGGGTAAACAAAATACCCGTTTGACCAGATATCTGGGTATCCAATACGCCTCCCGCACCATAGGCTATTACCGGAGTTCCACTGGCGTTAGCCTCAATCGGGACTAAACCATAGTCTTCTAGAGCCGTGACCACCACCGCCTTGGCTTTGGCCATCAAATGAGTGCGCCAGCTATCATCGACATAACCCAAAAACTGAATGTTATCCATCGACATCGCTTCCAAACGTTTACGCTCTGGTCCATCTCCGGTAATTACCAGAGGTAAACCCAGCCAGTTAAAAGCCTCGATCGCAATATCTAGACGCTTATAGCTGATCATGCGTGACGAAATCAGATAAAAATCTTCCTTGCGATCGGCAAAAATAAACTTATCCGTATCAATGGGATAATTAATCGTCATAGCCTTGCGGTTATAAATTTTCTCAATTCTCGCCGCTACGGTGCTGGAGTTGGCAATGTATAGATCTGGCTCCCGAGCATAGCGCAGATCTTGCTCCCGCATGGAACGTAAAATAGGCTCAATTGCCGGAGAAAAACGCCGATAGGAACTGTTTTCTTCTAAATAAGTTCTGGTGTCCCACAAAAATCGCGTCACATTGTGGCAAAAACAAATATGCATTGCCCCAGGACGCTTTTTTACTCCCTTAGCAAAGCTAGAGGTGCTGCTGATAATCAAATCGTATTCTCTCAGGTCGAGCCGACGAAAAGCAGAATAGTAAAGGGGGGCGAAAAGACGAAACTTTCGCTTGGCTCCTGGCAGACTCTGGAGAAAAGTGGTTTTGATTGGATGTCCCTGAATATCAACGGTATTCTGCCGGTCGTAAACCGAGGAAAATACGTCTGCCCGCTCGAAGAAACGACACAGCATCTCAAACACTCGCTCCGCTCCGCCTCTTTGAGTCAGGTAATCGTGTATCAAGGCTACTTTCATGATGCTTTTATCCACTTAAATTCGATTGACTTAGCCATTTGACCGTTTGCCTGCAAAATAGCCAAGCGAAACTACACGGATAGCTTTCGCGCCGAATACATTTAGCTAATAAGAAAATCTTACTAACTCCGCATTCTTAAGACACACATACAGAGTGTATGTTGTATGTGCGCTACATCTTTATTTATTTCGTCTGATATTCACTTTATATTTTAGATCGAATCAATAAAGATGTAGCG
>JBCBIN010000092.1:0-10412 GCA_038524555.1 Cyanobacteria bacterium J06623_7
ACTTTGGGTACAGTAACGAACCGATAGGATAATTTTTGTTCTGTATAATACCGATTGGCTCGCACACATTAAGAAAAATATCGATTCTTAATCATTGTCCGATCCATTGAATTGGAAGGCGATCGAGAAGATTTGTGGTTGAAACAAAGCTCAGTCATGATGTTGCTCTGTTTGTATTCTGCTTCAAGTCAATCACATCAGGCTGTTGCCGAAAATAATGAGCCCTCATGTATATTCCCCGATTAACCAGATTTTGGCAGCGTTGCCCGTCTCTGAATATCAACGTTTGGTAGATCATCTCAAGCCAGTTAATCTTGTTAGCGGCGAAATCCTCTTAGAACCTCACGAAGCAATCGAAAAAATTTATTTTCCGCAGCGGGCGATGATTTCCCTCGTGTCAATTATGATGGATGGTTCGACCACGGAAATCGGCTTGATTGGTAACGAAGGTATGATTGGTTTACCGGCAATTCTGGGCGGAGACTCTACTACCAGCAGAACTATTGTTCAAGTTTCGGGTACGGCATTAGAAGTATCGGCAGATATTATTCGAGAGGAATTTCAACGGGGCGAACAGCTATACCGACTGCTGTTGCTCTATACTCAAGCCCTGCTGACCCATGTATCTCAAAGTGCCGCCTGCAATCGCCAGCATAACATTGAAGAAAGATTGGCTCGCTGGCTGCTTTCGGTGCAAGACTGTATCTTAAAAGATGAATTGCCTCTGACCCAAGAGTTTATTGCTAATATGCTGGGCACACGTCGTTCGGGAGTTACCGTTGCCGCCGGGATGCTCCAAGAAGCCGGGATAATTCGCTATAGCCGGGGAAGAATTACAATTCTTGATCGCCAAAGATTAGAAGATACAGCCTGTGAATGCTACCAACTAGTTCAAAATGAGTTTATGCGCCTGTTGGGTTCTCGTCGAGGTTGAGGAAATAGTGCAATATCGTACAGACACCGACTAGGCAAACGTGTCACCATTAAAGGGGATAGAGCTGTAGCATATTAAGAAACAATTATCGAAGACAAACAAAAAGCATTGAAGTCTTGCATACTTAAAGGATGCTGCCCCGTCTGTCAGGGAAAAAAAATTGAGTATCGCGAATTTGTAACCAACCAAAGGTTTGGATTTAAGTGTCAGCATTGTGGTTGGCACGGTGAATTTTCGGTTGAAGAACTGATGCGTTTTGCTAATCGCTGGATTTAGCTAAGCTAAGAAATTTATGAAGCGGGACTAAGTTTGGCTATAATAATAGATCGTGAAACATATTTTAAGGTAAATCATGGGTCGTAAGTGTACAATAACTGGTAAAAAAGCCAACAATGCGATGGCTGTATCTCACTCTCACCGTCGCACCAAGAAATTGCAGCATGTAAATTTGCAGTGGAAAAGAGTCTGGTGGGCAGAAGGAAACCGTTGGGTAAGACTACGCCTTTCAACCAAAGCGATTAAGACTCTAGAAAAAAGAGGTATTGGCGCTATGGCTAAAGAAGCCGGTATCGACCTTAATAAATTTTAGATTTACTCAAGTTGGTCTGAAGCAAATTCTGCTTGAGAGCAAAAAAATTAAGTGTGCCCATAAATAAATGTGCAAAATCTTAGCAGCCTGTGGGGTAATCTGCGATCGCAATTACTGTTTAGAGGCTGCAATTTTATATGTCTGTTGTGGGGCTAACAAGACTATACTTAGCTGCAATCATCGCAATTGCCCGGGGTAAAATGTAGTGTTCCTGCGCCTGAATCCTAGCGTGAAGGGTTTCTATCGTATCGTTATCTAAAACCGGAACCGCTGCCTGCATGATAATTTCGCCACTATCGACTTCTAGGCTGACTAGATGTACTGTACAGCCGGTAATTTTTACCTTTGCCGCTAGAGCTTGATCGATCGCCCGAATGCCCTTAAAGCTAGGCAACAAACTAGGGTGAATGTTAATAATGCGCTGGGGATAACTGTCTAACAAAACTTGAGTGGTAATCCGCATCCAGCCCGCCATGACGACCCAATTGACCCCATAGGCTTGGAGTTTTGCTACGATCTCTCGGTCAAGATTTTCTCGGGTACTATATTGACGGTGGTCGATTAAAATCGTAGGGACACCATATTCTTCTGCCTTCTCTTTAACCCGAGCATTGGGATTGTTGTAGATTACCACCTTAATCTCTGCCTCTAGCTTCCCGTCGGCGATCGCTTGGGCTACTGCGGCAAAATTAGTCCCGCTACCAGAAGCCATGATACCTAACTTAATTGGCGATCGCTCGGAAGATGAGGTTAGAGAAGGAACTGAAGGGGGAGAAATTAATACCGTGTCAGAATTGCGGCGGTGGTTCTGGCGATTTGGCACTGCTGATTCGCTCATTAATTTTATCTTGACAGCCTGGTTAGCTTCAAAGTTGTCATGGATACTATTAATACTATTAGCATGATTTGTTCGCCCGATTTTCTCCCCCCAGTCGAGCAAAATTTTGGTTGCTACCTATGGCAAACTGTTTGTCGCCAATGGCTTATTGCAAGCCCAGCCATTCGAGTATGCCCTTCCCGGTTAAATATTCAATTATCAAAATAGCGCCAAAACCAATCATTGCCGCACGGGAATTTAAGCGTTCGGCGTAGGAGTTAAAGCCAAATTTGGGGTCTTCGAGATCGGGAGTTTGACTGGGTTTAATTTCGCTGCTCATAACTAGATGCTGCAATTACATGTTTACAAATCTTTACTAAACCATTGTAATCGATTTGCCAGCCAATCGAACTGAAAACGGGGTTCGAGCGCTTAATTAGTCGCCCCTTGAGTATGATGAACTTCAATTACCGTATGTACATTGCCACGGGGAGTAAAATCCCCCTTAATTGTTGCTTCGAGGGGGTCGCAAGCCGCCACAAAGTCATCAAGAATTTGATTGACTACCTCTTCGTGGGGAATATAGCGATCGCGATAGCTGTTGATATATAGCTTTAAGCCCTTAAGCTCGACTACAGTTTGGTCGGGAGAATAGGTAATATAAATCGTCGCAAAGTCTGGATAGCCAGAGAAAGGACATTTACAAGTAAATTCGGGCAGAGTAATACTAACGTCGTATTTACGCCCAATCCGCGGGTTAGGGAAGGTAATCAATTCCCCCTCGGCGATCGCTCGTTCGCCATATTTCATCTCTTCGTCAGCTGCTGGTGATTGTGGAGTGGTTGTCATGTTCTGTCTTTTGCTGTTAATTTTTTATTTATATCGCACTAAATTAACGCGATACCTCTGTTTCTTGGTAATCGATACCTCGCCGACTTCGAGTCTGCCCTTACCCCGCATCGAAATCAAGTCTCCTGCCTTAACGTTGTGGCTAGATTGAGTAATTTCTTTCCAGTTAACGCGCACATCATTTTTAGCGATCGCGTCTGCCATTTTACTACGAGACATCCCAAAGCCAGCGGAGGCGATCGCATCTAAACGCATTGAGGCTTCGACGGTGGTCATCTCTTTCTTTTTGGGCGGACGTATTTTTAACTCGCTAAGTTCTATTTGCTGGGTTTTAACTGCTACCGAGCGCACCTGAGTTAGGGCAGAAGTTAAAAACTCCACCATTTCTGGCACGACAATTGCCTGAGCGCCTCTTTCCCCCAGGACAATAATATCCCCTACTTTTTCGCGGACAATACCTGTACCGAGTAGGGAACCCAAAAAATCTCTGTGGGTGGCAGGATCGAAGAGAAAGTTGCCCGCAATATCCAATGCGGCTAGTTCAACCTGAGACTCATCCAAAGGCAAATCGGGACGAGAGAGGGCAATTCGCTGTCTTTCTGCTTGAGGATAACCACCCCAGGATAGAGCCTCAATCTCCGTCAGGTTCTGAAACATCCCCCGTGCTTCCATTAATACGGGAGGAGCATAAAAATCAGTAATGACTACCTCCCAGTTTTTGATGGCTCGATCGGCTTGGTCGATAATGCGGGAAATCTCTTCCTTGTTCTCCGCACGTTTAATTAATTCGTCTCTGGGCAGCATCTAGTTCTAGTTCTTTGATTTATAGTTATTTTACCGAGAATTGAACTAAGTTAGTCTCGGTACGATGCTCAAAAACTAAGCCACAAATTCAGCTAGCCTTCTCACTCCTTCCTTAATTGTGTCTAGATCGGTAGCGTAAGAAAAGCGAATACAGCTGTCGGTACCAAAAGCAATACCGGGAATTGCCGCTACCCGTTTTTCCTCTAGTAGCTGCTGACAAAATTCTAAGGAACCGATACCCGTTTGCGAAATATCAACAAACAGATAAAATGCCCCATCGGGTTTGGGACAGCTTAAGCTGGGAATATCGTTAATTGCCCGATGCATATAGTTACGACGCTCGGTAAAAGCCGCCAACATTTCTTGCACGCACTCCTGAGACGATTCTAAAGCCGCGATCGCGCCATACTGAGCAAAGGTGCAGACATTAGAAGTACTATGACTTTGGATTCTGGTCATTGCCTGGATAATTTCTCGTGGTGCGGCGGTATAGCCCACACGCCAGCCCGTCATCGAATGACTTTTAGCGAAGCCACTACAGGTAATAGTATGAGCAAAAATTGCCTCGTCGATCGCCCCAATACTGAGGTGTTCGGTATCGTCATAAAGAATTTTTTCGTAGATTTCGTCAGCCACAACTAAAATATCGCGATCGACAATTACTTTAGCTAAAGCCCTAACCTCATCGGGAGTATAAACCATGCCCGTCGGGTTAGAAGGGGAATTGAAGATAAAAAGCTTAGTTTTAGGGGTAATCGCCTGTTCTAGCTGCTTCGGGGTAATTTTATAGCTATTTGCCCCTAGAGTATTAACGACAACGGGCGTACCGTTAGCGAGCTTAACCATCTCCGGATAGCTCAACCAATAGGGTGCGGGAATAATTACCTCATCGCCAGGGTCAATTAGCACCTGCATTAAATTAAACAGAGAAAACTTACCGCCGTTGGTAATAATAATGTTTTCGGCGGCGTAATTCAGATCGTTATCTGTTTGTAGTTTATTGGCGATCGCCTGTCGCAATGCCATTTCTCCCGCTGCTGCTCCATAGCGAGTTTTACCCTCATCAAGTGCCTTTTTTGCCGCCGCGCAAATATGCTGGGGAGTAGGAAAATCAGGTTCTCCAGCGCTAAAGCTACAGACATCAATCCCTTCTGCTTTCATTGCTTTGGCTTTAGCCGAAATTGCTAAGGTGATCGAAGTCGAGATATTTTTGGCTCTAGCTGCTAATTCCATTTAGTTCAAAAAGATATACTGTGATGTTGCACCCACAAGGCTAATCTCTAGTGTCGCAAAGACTAATTAGCTTAACCAAAATACTGGCAATTTTCTTTACATTTATCCTTATTGTCAACAAACAAAGATTAATTACTGAGGTTGCAACTTAATCCCAAATAATTCGTAGGTGACACCCTGCTCACACCATAGTTCGGACAAGTAGCGATCGCCGCCAGTTTTCTTAGGACAAAAAGTCACTCAATATTGGTGGATAGAGTTGGGAATGATACCCCTACAGCAACACTTGAAGATTATTTAATTAAAGGTAAATGGCGAATCTATATTCGGTTGAGATCGATAGCCGATAGCTTGTAGTAAGATTAGCAACTTAATTTTGCTCACCTAGTCTAGCTGTTAATGAGTTTCTAGATAGCTAAGTAACCAACTAGCTGCCGTTGCCCTACGGGTTTGTCGGGGGCCAAATTCTCCTAGCTTATATCCTTTAAAGCCGAGCTTTTCTTTTAGCAATTGCTTGTTTTCCTTAGGAATGGAGCGGGTAAGCTTTACCGTTGGCGGGCGGTTGGCGATAAAATCAGGCGGCTCGGGATACTTCTGTGCCCAATCTTCTACTACGCGATCGAGATTCCAGCTAAGGTCTTCATTCTGACGATAGCCCAGGTAGTGCCAAACTAGCTGATTGACCAGAAGATCGGACAATTCTTCATTGAGAATAGCCCAGATAGTATCGGTATTGAGAGGGGGTAAAGACATGGGCGATATCGAGCCAAAATAATTCATCTGCATCTTACACAATATCTAGACGAGATTAAAATTTCAGGCGATCGCTCTTAAATCATACTAAATCCTGTTTAGATACAACACTTAAGATTTAGATTTAGATTTAGGTTGAGGCAGGAGGCAGGAGGCAGGAGGCAGGAGGCAGGAGAGTTTGATAATAATTTAGTTCTTTGTCTAAAAGTGTACTTTGGTAATCGAATTTAGTATCAGATGCGTTTTGGGCAATAAATTACTTTATATAGTCGTTTTAATTTATTTTGTCCTATTTCATTTATTTGTTCGAGGGATTGCGACTCGCTACGACAAAAGAGCAATTAATTTTTTAGGTGCTATTTATCTCACTGCTTTCGTTGTTTGGCTTAATTGACGACACGCCCTCGTCGAAAATAAAAAAATCGCCCTTCCCAAAAAATCTCAGAAACAGCGATGCCTTTATCCTAAAGGAATACCTTCGGGGCGTGCGTAGCGGTATCCTTTAGGGCAATTATCCATTGAAAAACTATGCAAAAACAAAGTGTTCGGGGTTAGACAAGAAACCATCAGGAGTGTTGGTAACAATCGCTAAGTCGTTACCGTTAGCAGAAATTAACGCACCAGTGTCGGTTTGAGTAATATCTAGATCGTCGAAGCCGATACCCAAGCCAGCAATACCGATGACGTCTTCACCACTAGTAAAGTCGTTGATGCGGTTTGGGGAGTCGGGAATTGCACCGTTAGAGATCCAGAATTGATCTGCACCCAAGTTACCGTTGATGCTGTTACCGCCACCAGTAAGGGCAAAAATGCGATCGTCCCCATCATCAGCAAAGATGCGATCATTTTCTCCGAGGAAGATAATATCGCTGCCACTTCCTGCATAGAGAAGATTGTTACCATCTCCTTGAGAAAGGTCGATTAGATCGTCATCACCAGCAGCAAAAATGGAAGTATTAGTGCCAGTAACTTCAATTATTTCGCTTTCAGCCGTGCCAAAAATAGATTCAGGAATGGGATTGGGATGTTCATTATCATCACCATCATTTTCATTTCCATCGCCGCTTTCTTCATCTCCACCATCAACGATATCGCCACTATCTAATACGGTGTCATCGCGGAAAGCTAGATTTTGAATACGAGTATCAGATTCAGGAGAAACATCTTCGACATCAAAGGGAGTCTCGTTGAAGTTATCAAAGAGGTATTCCGCTAAAGCATCTTGTTCCGTACCGTCCGGGGCAAAGGTAGCATTCCCAGTGCGAGGATCTTCTTCTTCTAGATCTAAGTCTAGGCGATCGCGATCGGGGAAAGGATAATCATCGCCACCATCGGCTAGGAAACCAAGAGTTACTAAACGGAAAGTACGATCGCCCTCTCCGACTAATTCGCCATCTTCGACTACAGTATCGATGATATTACCGTCGGCATCTTTAATCGCTAAAGACTGAATGCGATCGCCCGAAGGTAAACTGGCATCAAAGCTAAATTCAATACCCGCTACTTGGGGGAATTGCCCTGGGGTTTCTCCATCTTCTGAGGCGGCAACGCTATGTTCGATAATTTCTAGTAGTTCGTCGGCAGTTACGGTTAGTAAAGTAAGACCATTGTTAAAGCGCAAACTATTACTAATATCGAGAGAAGAAATATCTCCCGCTTCCTTACCTGCAAGTTCGTTGGCTAGGGTAGGAGTTCTTTCTACATCGTCGGGGTTAGTCGAACCAGGAGGGGCAATTACCGCGCCGATATTATCGCGGATACCACCACCGTTTTTGATGGAAATAACTACCTCAGAGTCTACTTCTTGCGCTATGGCTAGGTTAGCATCGGCGGTTAAGTTACCCAAATTAGTTTCTTGAGTGCGGACATCCCCTCTAGTACCGTTGAGGAATACTTCGCTGCTACCAAAGATATCGCCGTCTTGGGCGGCAATCTCTTCTGCGAGAGTGTCGGTAATGGCGACAACTTCAGGATCGGGAGTACCGTTAACTGCTGCTACTCCTTCCTCATCAGTAGCGTAAGCCCCACTAATTTCAGGGTCGATACTTTCGGGAATAATTACGCCATTTTCGTCGAAGTCTACTACTAGACGTCCGACATAGCGATAGTTCCCGTCGGTGTTAACTACAGCAATAGGGTTACCATCAGCTGCGGTATTGAGGATGGGGTATACACCATCTGTTTCGTCACCAGTTCTCAATCTGTCTATGTCGTCTGCCAGAATAGTATTAGAACCACCTGCAACAATAATATCTACATTAGTTAGTTCTGCCGATAGTGCTTCCTCAATGGAAATTTGCTGCATATGAGATAGCAACACTACCTTGTTAAGATCGGGATTATCTGCCAATAAACTATCTACCGAACCTTGAATTTCGACCGCCAAAGCTGAAATATCTTCGGGGTTATCGGAATCAAATTCAATGGGGCTAATAGTTACATCCCCAGGAGAGGAAATACTATCCAAAGTGGGAACAGTTGCCCCGACAACCCCAATTTGTTCGCCGTTAACGGTAATAATTGTGCTACCAGTAACGCTGTTGGGAATATCGCCAGCTTCTTGTCCGTCTTCTACCGCCAAAGGCGCGAGATCTTCATCAGTACTAAAATCGAGGTTAGCACTAAGGTAAGGAAAGTTCGCACCAGGGTAGTCGGTTTCTTCGTCGGCAGAGATTAGATCGGCAAGAGTTCCCGTACCCAGATCGAATTCATGATTGCCCAAGGCGATCGCCTGGAAGCCTAATTCGTTTTGAATTAAGATATCCCCTCTTCCTTGTCCTTCAAAAGCACCTTCGCCCGCAGCAAAGAAAGGACCAGGAATATAAGCATCCCCAGAGGAAAGAGTTAGGGTATTGTCGTAGTCGTCTCTTAAAGCATTTAATACCGCACTAAAGTTGGGGGCATCTTCGATTGCAGGAATACCACCTTCTTGATCGGCTGCGTGGAGTAGTTGCAGAGTAAAAGTACCGTCATCGTTGCTACCATCACCATTACCATCATCGCCATTTCCGCTATCGGTATCGGGAATATCGATCTGATAGACACTAACAGTACCGCTAACTTCGTTAGACACAGTTAATAAAGGTGCGCCGTTGGGACTATCGACCGCAGAGATAAACTGTAAGCCTTCAGGACCGAGATCCGCCGCGTCGCCTGTTGCTTCGTCGATGGGGTTTATATACTGGACGAATTCGGAATTAGCAGGATCGCTGATATCGTAAACCATAATGCCGCCAGTTCTTTCTAAACCGACAAAAGCATAGGGCGTGCCGTCTACTTCTCCCACAACGACCCCTTCGGGTTCTGCACCTTTGGCATCGCTACGGCTATCAAAAGAGTCTACTGTACCGTTGGAGTTAAATAGTTCGGGTACTTGTTCTGCAGTAATTTGGGCAAAGTCATCGCCACTATCAAAAACCAAGTTACCGTCGGCATCGCGGATACTAAAAGAACGTCCGCCATAGGATACCAATTGGTCAAAATCCCCATCTCCATCAGTATCTCCATCAATGGTAGAAACTTCTAAACGTCCTAAATTCTCTTCTGACTGTAATTCCTCTGCATTGGGGAAGGCATCGGGGTCTAATTCTAAATCTTCAATACGTGCGTCTTCATCTCTGGCATCCCCTTCGTTAGCGGTGACATAATAGGTCGCACCGTCTACTTCATAGGCTGCGATCGCATCTGGTTGATAGAGTCCGAATACGGGTTCGTTTTGAATATTGATGGTTTCATCTTCATCATTGGCGTCTAAACCATTACCTTCGAGGCTATAGTCTTTTAAGCCCAAACCTTGAATGTCGCTAATTTCCCCAGTCTCCAGATCCACTACGGCGATCGCATTATTTTCTTGGAGGGCAACAAACGCCTGAGTGCCATCGGGACTTACGGTAATGAATTCTGGTTCGACATCATTAGCAAAGTCTACATCGGGGAAAATTCTCACTCCCTGACCGCGCAATTCTGCTTCTCTACCGTTATAAGCAGTAAAATCAGCTGTAGTTACCGTAGCATTCTCTATACCCCCAGAAATATCGATAATACTTACCGAACCTTCAGGATTAATCGTCGGATCGTCCCCATCGGGTTCGCCTTCATTGGCTACCAGCACTTTACTGCCATCGGGAGTAAACGTAACCATATCGGGCAATGCGCCTACAGTTACTTGATTTAAAACATTCCCTTCAATATCGAAGAAAACAATTGTTCCCAAGTCATCTGCGGCTTCCCCTTCAATAGCTGCGGCGACGATACCATCCTTGATCGCAATGCTATTGATGCCATCTCCCAATTCCGAAATATCGATCGCCCTAACAAAAGTAGGACTGGTAGGGTCGCTAAGATCTAAAATATCAATAGTGCCAGTTGCACCGTTAATTACAAATAACTGTTGGCTACCAGAATCGTAAGCCGTAATTTCAGCCGCCCCATCA
>JBCBIN010000093.1:0-10373 GCA_038524555.1 Cyanobacteria bacterium J06623_7
ATGCTTATTTAATAGGAATTGATTCTCTTAATCTTACTCTAAGCATTTTTACTTACTGCAAAAGTGGGATGCTCCCCATTTTAATTGACATGTCTCTGCCGAAGAGTTTAGATGAATTGCAATTAGCATTACGTATTCGTCAACGCCGTTTATCTAAGTTTTGATGCCAAATAGAAAACAATTTGGATATATTTTTAAAGCTTAGTATTTTATGAGAAAAATGCTTATTTTCTCTAATTAACTTCTAATTAAAATTTATTTTGAGCGTATTTTATCTGCTCGGCTAGTTCATTAGCTTAAATTATGTTAAATGTCTATCAATAATTACATCCCCGACTTCTTTACCTCAGAAAATGTCGCTAAAGTTTATCGGGTTCCCTATCAACAAAGAGCGATTGATGCCGCTAACTGGCAACAAAAATATCAAATTACTTCCGCTCAAGGCGATCGCCATAAAGTTGGCTTATTATTAATTGATGTACAGAATACTTTTTGTCTACCGGAATTTGAACTATTTGTCGGTGGTCAATCGGGTCGAGGAGCAATAGAAGATAATATTAGACTTTGCCAGTTTATTTATCGTCATTTGGGGTCAATTACCGAAATTATTCCTACCTTAGATACCCATACCGCGACGCAAATTTTCCATCCAATTTTTTGGGTCGATGAGGCACAGCAGCATCCCACTCCCGCAACGACAATTAATTTAGATTCTGTCCGTCAGGGTAAATGGCGCGTTAACCCCAACCTACAATCGCTGGGAGAATTTTCTCAGTTAGAACAACATGCTCTACACTATGTCCAAAAGCTCCACGAAGAGGGTAAGTATCCCCTGACAATTTGGCCCTACCATTCTATGCTGGGAGGTATCGGTCATGCTTTAGTTGCCGCCGTCGAAGAAGCGATCTTTTTTCATAGCCTGGTGCGGCAAAGTCCCACTAAATTTGAACTAAAGGGCAATAATCCCCTCACGGAAAATTACTCAGTCTTGAGTCCAGAAGTTTTAGATACTATAAACAATAGAGCGATCGCTCAAAAAAACGCGGACTTAATTCAAAAACTGCTCGATTTTGATATTTTAATCATTGCGGGACAGGCAAAAAGCCACTGTGTCGCCTGGACGATCGAGAACTTGCTCACAGAAATTCAGGCAATCGACCCCAAGCTAGCGCAAAAGATTTATCTGCTGGAAGACTGTATGTCACCGGTAGTAATACCTGGAGTGGTAGATTTTAGCGAACAGGCAGAGCGGACGTTTGGCAAGTTTGCGGCAGCGGGAATGAATTTGGTTAAGTCAACCGAGATTAGTTTTTAGCTCATTCTGACTCATCTAGAGTCAATACAATGTTTGGCATCAAAAAGAAAAAAAGCAAATTTTGCCCTCAAAGCCTAGATTTACTTAACCAAATCTAGAATCATTTCATTACTGGGAACAAAACCTATCTTCTCGTATACGAGCTTACCTGAAGAAGAAGCATGTAATACAGCCTTAGTACAGTCTAAGCTTTTTAAATAGGCGATCGCAGCTTGAGTTAATCTGGTAGCAATTCCCCGACGACGATAATCTGCAAGTACATAAACATTCCAGACATAGCCATAGTAACGATGTTCGATTTTAAAAGGCGAGGGATATAAACCAGTAAATAGCTGACAGCTAACTGAACCGACAATTTTATTTTCATCTCGAGCAATAAAAGCCTGAAACTTTGAATCTTGTCGTGCGTTTTGGATAAATTTGACCGTGATACTTAGCCAGTCATCATCAAGAGAATCAGTGGAAACGCCATTATCGAGCCACAGTTGATAGAAGTGTCGAGCAATAGTTGCATCGTGTTCTGGTGTAGCTAAGGCGATCGCAATGGTCGAATTAGACATAAGTTAGGTCAACCTAATTATTAGCAGGATGATTAAAGGGATAGCAAAATCCATTAATCGAGCACCGATGCTCCCTTGTCGTCCAGATCCGTTTCAAGTCGTATACTCGGCGTTGATTTCGACGTATTTATAAGTTAAGTCACAACCCCAAGCGGTGCTTTTTCCCGTACCCAAGCCAATGTCGACGGTAATTAAGACCGTATCTTCTTTTAAATATTCTCCGGCGGCGGCTTGCTGGAGATAGTTGCTGGCGGCAACGCGATCAAATTGTTGGGGCTGTCCATTACGCATCAAAACGATATCCCCCAACTTAATATTCAATTCATCCTGATGAAACTTAACTCCCGCCCGACCAGCAGCAGCGGCAATGCGACCCCAGTTAGGATCGCGACCAAATATAGCAGATTTCACCAGAGATGAACCGACAATCGTTTTGGCGACTTGAGAAGCAGCGGCATCATCGGCAGCGCCAGATACCCGGACTTCAATCAGACAGGTTGCTCCCTCCCCATCACGCGCGATCGCCTTGGCTAAATACTGACACACTTCAGTCAACATACCCTCTAACTTTTTGGCGTTGGGGCTATTATCGGTGATGGCAGTGGTGCGGGACTGTCCGTTTGCCAGGGCTAAGACACAATCATTAGTGCTAGTGTCGCCATCGACGGTAATTTGATTAAAGCTTTTATCTACGGCTCGCTTGAGCATTTGGTGCCAGAGACCCGTAGATACAGCAGCGTCGCAGGTAACAAAACCGAGCATAGTTGCCATATTAGGGGCAATCATACCCGAACCTTTAGCAATACCGCCAATCCGAACGGGGCGACCTTCGATGGTAGTTTCAAGGGCAATTTCTTTGGTGACTAAATCGGTAGTAACGATCGCTTCCGCCGCATCCCCCCCACCAGTTTCGCTAGCGGCTCTAACCAGGGGCAAAATCCCCGCCTCTAGCTGTTCCATTTTGATTCTCTGACCAATTACCCCCGTGGAAGCCAATAGTACGGCATCGGGATGAATATTAAGCTGTTGAGCGACGAACTGGGCGCTTGCTTGGGCATCTTCCCAACCAGGTTCTCCTGTGGCGGCGTTGGCCTGTCCGGCATTACAGAGAATTGCTCTAGCACTAGCTTTCTTTTGCAGACACTGACGACAATAATCGACACAGGCGGCGCGTACCTGAGAAGTAGTAAATACCCCAGCCGCGATCGCGTCTGACTGAGACAGGATTAAGGCTAAGTCCTTGGCTCCAGTAGATTTTAATCCCGCTGCAATTCCCGATGCGATAAATCCTTTGGGTGCAGTAATGCCACCCTCAACTATCTGCCAGTCTGCCATTGCGTTGCAATTATTTAAAATTTGGTCTAACGCTGATTATACCAAGATGGACGACAACTCTCGACCTAAAATACTGCTGAAACTACTAAACCCGAGGCTTGTCTCCGTGGTAGATTGATAGCGGATGACAATTTTTCTTGTTATCACGAAAAATATTTAGTCGGTTTCGAGCGCTAATTAGCGCCTGAAGGTAAGGGGGAAAGCTCAGTGAAAATCTGGCACTGTCCCGCAACTGTAATAAGCTAGCTTATCGCTAGGTCTTAAAGTCAGAATGCCCGCCGACAGTTAAGTATATTAGCTTAGTTAGATCTGCGAGGTACAGATAATGCTAGTTTTGTTCGATCTCAGTGGCAGTTTAATTAGAGTGTGTCATCAATTAGGGAAAAAGCATTTTTCTCTTTTCCATGAAGACACATCTTATCTCTACGGAATCATAGTTTTTCTGCCCTAGGAAACCCGCATTAACAGTTATAAGTTTGGCGCTTACCGCACGAATTAAGCGTGTGATTTTAGTCGCTTGCTATAGCTAAATTTAAAGTTATAGCCTCCCTGACTCGACTTAGGCAGATTCGCTTTCTCGCATTTCAACCGAGCCTAATTTTTGAAGATTCAACCTAAAAATTTTGATTATTTATGAATAAAAATAAAGCGATCGCTTTCGGCATTGTTGCCAGTATTCTATTTGGTGCCGCCCCAGCTTTAGCCCATCATCCCAGCGGTGGCGAAATTCCCAGCAACTTTATCGAAGGTTTTCTTTCTGGTATCGGTCATCCCGTAGTTGGCATCGATCATTTGGTCTTTGTCATTGCGATCGGCTTTCTGGCGGCTTTGACGCCCAAACTCGGCATGATTATTCCTACGGCCTTTGTGGTGGCAACGGCTGTGGGCACCATAATTCATCTCCAAAGCATCGATCTGCCCGCTGCCGAACTAATTATCTCTGCTTCAGTGTTGGTTATGGGTATTTTTCTCGCCCGCAAAAATCCGGCTAATTTAGGCTTACTGGCGGCACTAGCGGCACTAGCGGGGATTTTTCATGGCTATGCCTATGGCGAATCTATTATTGGAGCCGAAACAGCTGCTTTAGGTGCATATCTGTTTGGTTTTTGTGCGATTCAGTTAGGCATCAGTGCGATCGCTTTTTATCTCGGCAGAAAAGTAATTAACCAACCTCAGAAATCTGCTTTAATGTTGCGTTTCGCGGGATTCACCGTCTGCGGTATTGGCTTTGCTTTTCTCTCTAATCATGTCTTGGGCTAGATTCTCTCGACAACTTAGTAACTACAAAACTAGAAACCATGCACAAAATACCCGTTACCGTAATTTCTGGCTTTTTAGGAGCAGGAAAAACCACCCTGGTCAGACACTTACTACAGAACAACCAAGGTCGGCGCATTGCCGTATTAGTCAATGAATTTGGCGAAGTCGGGATTGATGGTGATTTATTGCGATCGTGTCAGATTTGCGACGAAGAAGATAGTCCCACCAGCAATATTGTCGAACTAACCAACGGCTGCCTCTGCTGTACGGTACAGGAAGAATTCTATCCCAC
Organism: Cyanobacteria bacterium J06623_7; assembly: GCA_038524555.1. GTDB lineage: Bacteria > Cyanobacteriota > Cyanobacteriia > Cyanobacteriales > Xenococcaceae > Waterburya. Next base: position 4,763 of record JBCBIN010000093.1, read on the forward strand.
CATGCAAGAATTACTCAAGCGCCGGGATAAAATAGACTGTCTGCTCATTGAGACTTCTGGCTTAGCCTTACCCAAGCCACTGATTCAGGCTTTTCATTGGCCGGCAATCCGCAATAGCGCTACGGTTGATGGCGTTGTTACGGTGGTAGACTGTCACGCTTTGGGTAATGGTAGTTTAGTTGGCGATCTAGCCGCACTAGAATCTCAACGGGAAGCCGACCCCAATCTCGACCACGAAACGCCGATAGAAGAACTGTTTGAAGATCAGCTAGGGTGTGCCGATCTAGTCTTGTTGACCAAAACCGATTTAGTCGATGAGACGACTCTTACCCAAGTTAAAAACTGGCTGACTCGAGAACTGTCTCCAGGAGTCAAGATCGTGAGCGTCAAGGATGGTGAAGTTAGTCCCGACCTATTGCTAGGATTCAATGCGGCAGTAGAAGACGATCTCGATAATCGCCATTCCCATCACGACCACGAAGAGGAACACGAACACGACGAAGACATCAACTCAGTCGAGCTAGTTTTAGACCGCTCGTGGGAGCCAGAAGCTTTAGTCGAGCAACTGCGGGAACTTACTCAAGCCCAAGAAATCTATCGTATTAAAGGTTTTGTCAATGTTGCTAATAAGCCAATGCGACTAGTTTTACAGGGTGTGGGCAACCGCTTTGATACCTTTTACGATCGCCTGTGGCGGGCAGAAGAATCCCGGCAAACTCGACTGGTATTAATCGGTCATGAATTAGATCGCCAGACGATTGAGGCAAAGCTAGCTACACCAAAAACCGCAGTCTAACCAAACAGCAGTTAGCATCTTCAAGTCTGGAAAAAGATAAAATGGTGGGAATCGAACAATCTCCGCTAAAATTACGGTGGAGTAAGCTTGTAGTTTATTCGGTTAACAGCTCATGATATCTCATAAAATCTATGAAAATTAAGACCTTAGCGGCTATGTTTGCGGGGCTTGGTGTTGCTATCGGTAGCGCGATCGCCCTGCCGGCTACAGCACAGTCTAAAAATACCAATACTTATTACTGTGCTCAGCTAAATCAAAGCTGGAGTACCTTTGTTAATACTCCTAGAGGAAGAGTAAAACTAATTAATTGGGAAAATAAATTTTCTCCCGACTGGACTCCCCAAAAAAGATGTTCGGCAGTATCTGGTCGATTCCAAAACTTCTTGGATCGGGGTAATCTAAAATTTATTCGCACCGGCAACGTTAACAGCTTGCCAGTTTTGTGTGTAGCTAATGCCCGTGGTGGTGACTGTCCCGATGAGAACGTCCTAATTACTCTCAAACCCGGTACAGACCCCGAAGGCGTTTTGATTAAGCTGGTCGATTTCCGTCGTAGCGTTAGTGGTCAAACCCTAACTTTGAGTGCAGATGATGCGGGATTTTATTCTGGTGGTGAATTCTATGTCGATATGGACAAATTTTTAGAAGCGGTACCGGTAGATAAATAGTAGATAAACAACTATATCTGCTCAACCGTTCCTCTCGTCCAACACTTACTCACTTAAATCTCAATCTGTGAATGAATGAAATGGTCACCCAAGCAGGGATCTAACAACCAAGACCGAACGGAGCACTCTTACCTGGGCTCAGCTAAGAGTGCTCTGGTTCACACGACATCCCAAGCGGCAAAAATCTTATTTTGTTTTGTCTGCACTGGGATGTTTTTGTCTGGAGATGACGATCGCCTTAAATCGACTGTGGCATCAATCTCACCCGAAAAACTATTGGCGAAGGTAGATCGCACAGCATCAGCCATTAGCGTCAGAATTTTAGATCAAGACTTTTTAGGTTCGGGCTTTATCGTCCAGCAGAGCGATCAAGACTATCTGGTAATCACTAATCAGCATGTCTTAAGGGCAGGAGAAGCCCCCTACACCGTTGAAACAGTTGATGGTAAGACCTACAGCGCCAAAGTAGTCACCGACATGTCCGCTCTGGACTACCAATACGATTTAGCAGTTCTTAAATTCACCGCCGACATTCCCTATCAAACTGCCAAAGTCGGTAATTCATTTAACCTAGATGTTGGCGATCGCGTTTTTGCTGCTGGCTTCCCCTATCAAGATAGTCTGTCTGCCACCCCGGATTTATTTCCCGCATCTCGTCTTGATCGTCAAGCTCTGGCGTTAAAATCTGGTCGCGTAGCCATTGTGCTTGATCGCGCTCTAGAAGAAGGGTATCAAATTGGCTATACCAACGATGTAAAAAAAGGTATGAGTGGTGGAGCATTATTTAACGACCGAGCCGAAGTAGTCGGTGTCAATGGCAAACATGCCTATCCCCTCTGGGAATCCCCCGAGATATATCAGGACGGCTCCGAACCCTGTTCCGCCCTACAGGAACTAATTACCCGTTCCAGTCTGGCAATTCCCATCGAAAAAAGTATCGAAGTAGCAACCCCCCTAAAATCCCTCAAGCCCGACTCAGTTGAGCTCGAATACCCGACCAAATCACGCTCCAGAACTGCTGAAAAAGCCCCCGTTGTGGCACGAATGCAGAAAATTGCCGAATCCACTAAAAAGCAATGCCGTCAAGAACGTGCGGTATTAGAAAATCAATAGATTGTTAACTGTTGCCCTAGAAGGATTAGCGAAACAGCACGTTGTGGAGATGTCCTTCGTTGAAGTGACTGTTTCAAGGAGCTCCTTAAGTCGCGTCACTGTTGACTGTTAACTGTTGATTGTATAACTGCTCAAAGCCATCCTTTCAAACGGTAGATAACGGTGCCAATATATTCTTTCATTGCTTGGGTTGTATAGTCGAGACTGCGAGTATTGGGAATAAGGCTCAGGATGCGAGACTGACTAGTATAACGATGTTCGACTAAATTGCGATCGCTAATAATAAAGTCGGCCGGGGCGGGAATAGCGTCGATGTTTTCATGTCGAAAAATAGCAAGCGAACGAGGCATGTGGGCAGCAGAAGTGACCAAGAGAATCTTGTTGATGTTTTGTGCCTGTAAGATTTCTTTGGTGAAGACAGCATTTTCGTGGGTGTTTAAAGAGCGAGGTTCGAGGAGTAAATCTGAGCGGGGAATACCCATCAGTTCCAAGATAGCTGCCATATCTTTGGCTTCGGAAGAATCCCCTCCAGTCCAGCTAATTCTACCGCCAGACAGTAAGATTTTCGGCGCAGCCCCGTCTTTATATAGTTTGGCAGCATACAGCAGGCGATCTCCCCGTTCGTTCATGTCGGGCAAAATTCGCGGTGGTTCATTGTTTCTAGTTGCACCACCAAGAACGACAATTGCTTCGGCTTTGGGCGGTGTGATTAATGCCGGATATCTTTGCTCTAAAGATGCAATTAGGTTATTAGCCACGATAGAATTGCTGGCAATGCTAAGAATTAACAGCGCTAGCAGAATGGGAATATAGGTTTTACGCGATCGCTTGCGGCTCAACCAGAGGGCAAATAGCAATAAAAGGCAGGATAGTCCTAGAGGATAGATAAATAATGGTAGTAGCTTGGATATAAATAAGAACATGACTAGAATTTACCGGGGCGGCTAGAGTTTAAAATTATTTTTCCAAATTGTAAGTCACTACCAAAACCCCGAACTGGATAAAATTCGATTCGTTCTCAATTAGCTTTAAGCTTTTGTGTCTAGGATGATGAAAGCCGCAATTTTTTCTGGTAGCCTAAACACCATGAATTTAGCTAAATTTACCTGTGCTTTACTCGGAACATCCTTATCGATGTCGATCGCTTTTATCAGTCTGCCGGTGGCAGGAGTGCAAACCAAAGATGGAACGGTGGCATTTGAAGCAGGATTATTACTGGCAGATACCTATGCCACCTTTACGGGAGTTAGAGCCAGATCGGCAAGATACTATTTCGATTTAGAATTGCCCGCAGATATTGGCGAACCTCTACAAAAAGTAGTTATCCAACAGCGCGCTGGAGGGGATGATGTTAAATTTAAACCCGAAAAAACTAAAGTATATCTGGGTGACCATCGTCACAAAGATGAAGAGATACAGGCGATCTCCTCGACCGATGAATCAACAGCCACAATTACGGTGGAGTTCGCACGACCCATACCTCCTGGAAGCAAAATTACCGTTGGCATTAAACCGAAACGCAATCCTGATTATGCCGGAGTCTATCTATTTGGGGTTACGGCTTTTCCTCAAGGCAACAAAGCTCGGGGTATGTATCTAGGGTCGGGGCGACTGCATTTCTATCGTGGCAGCGATGGTCATTTTTGGTAGGAACGTTAGCAATAAATAATCGACAACTAGCAATTGATGATATGCCCTAGTTAATTTCGCTTTCTCCAACAAAATAAATTGCTATTTTAGCAGCCCATATAATAGCCGATAGTGATAGACTAGGATACGCAAATTAACAATTCACACATTCAGGATTTCGGGTGTTTTTGTCAGAGTTAAACCTAACCCAGCAAAGATGTCCCTGAATGGAGGATTAACCCGAAACAGGAGTAAAAAAAATATGCCAGTAGTTTCTCTCGCAGAACTTTTAGAATCTGGGGTTCACTTCGGTCACCAAACCCGTCGCTGGAATCCTCGGATGTCTCAGTACATCTACACTGCTCGTAACGGCGTTCATATCATTGACCTGGTGCAAACCGCACAGTTGATGGAGTCGGCTTACGAATACATGCGCTCATCTTCCGAAAAAGGCAAGCGAGTCTTATTTGTCGGCACTAAGCGTCAAGCAGCAGGAATTATCGCTCAAGAGGCGTCTCGGTGTGGTGCTTTCTACGTCAACCAAAGATGGTTGGGTGGCATGTTGACCAACTGGGAAACAATCAAAACCAGAGTAGAAAGACTCAAGGAGATTGAAAACCTCGAAGAAACAGGAGCCTTAGAACGCAGACCCAAGAAAGAAGCATCTGTTTTGCGTCGTGAAATGACGAAGCTACAAAAGTATTTGGGCGGCATCAAGATGATGCGTAAAGTACCAGATATCGTTGTAATTATCGACCAAAAGCGCGAGCATAATGCTATTTCTGAATGTCAAAAGCTCGGCATTCCCGTAGTTTCTTTGCTCGATACTAACTGCGATCCTCTAGTGGCAGATGTGGCTATTCCTGCCAATGATGATGCGATCCGCTCAATTAAGCTAATTGTTGGTAAGCTCGCCGATGCGATTTATGAAGGTCGTCACGGTCAACCAGATAATCAGGATGACTACGATGAGCTACAGGAAGGACTAGATGCTCAATCAGAATATCCTAGTGCAGAAGAAGAAGCGGTTGAACCCCAACCAGAAGCTGAAGCAGGTGCAGATAGCGAAGAATAAGTCTTGCTGCACAACTAAATTATTTGCCGAGGTTTAAAACTCAGCATTTACAGGGCTTACGCATTAATCTATTCTTTTTAGTGTGTAAGTCCTGAATCGTATCCAGTCAAATATCCAAACGAGAATATTTCTCTTAGGCTAGAGCGAAGCAAAACAGGCTGACAACGCAGTAATAATGATAACTAAGTGATTTTAGCCCCTGCTAACACACTCTGCTAACAAAATTTAAAATTATTTTGTCGTCACTAAAATTAAATTAAAACAGAACAAAGACATGGCAACTATATCGGCAAAAGTAGTTAAAGAACTCCGCGAAAAAACTGGCGCGGG
>JBCBIN010000094.1:0-10356 GCA_038524555.1 Cyanobacteria bacterium J06623_7
AGGGAATCATTTTCCTTCAATAGTAACGTTTTAAGCGATTCGCATAATCCCCTCGAAAATCAATTTAATTCTTCAATCAATACCAGTAACGCCAGTAATGTTTATGGTGTAGATTTTGATACTTTTGATGTTTCTAGTTACGTTAGTCAGGGAGATATTTCTGTTACCGGAACTATTTCTACTGGCGATGACTTGGTGCTCCAGGGAGCAGCTTTAGTGATGGTAACTACTACCTACAACCCAGATTAAATTTATTTAAAAACTAAACAATTAAGACTAAAAATATCGGTGTTGCTGATTTGAGGCATGAAGCCGAAAAGTAATATGTTAGTAGCTATCAGCTTTTCAATTGACTTGCTCAATAAGTAAGAATTATAAATCATACCTAGATCCAGCAACGCCAAAATATCTAATTATTTCTACCAAATAAAACTTTAACTCTGATATTGATTAAAGGTATCGCTATGACCAAAATTATGACAAAAACATTGATGCTAAAAACACTGTGTTTATCCACTATTACCCTAACGATTCTGGGACAGAGTATGTCAGTGACCCATGCTTCTGAAGCGGCAATGACAGACAACGATTTTGCTAGATTAGTCTGTGGATATCTGCATCAGGCAAATAATAAATCTGAGGCTTTGGAAAGAATTATGACGGCGACGGAATCGAAAATTAATTTAACTCAATTAATGAAGTTGGAGGAAATAGCCCAATCCGAACAGGAAGAACGAGATTTTTGTCGTCAGGCTCGTCCGCGACTATAGTCAGGATTTTTTGCCGGTAAGCGAGAAATTAGTCCCGCTTTGCCTAAGCAACGTCAGTTCGGGTTAAACGGATTGGTCTTTAGAGACAGCTATTAGCTATAAACCATAAGCTTTTCAATAACTTTTTGCTTGGAGAATTTCTCAATTTTCTGGTCAAAAGTGATCTTTGAAATCTTTATGCATCAAGTACTTGAGCTTATCCCGAACTCACGTTAAGAAAGAAGTTAAAAGCCTACATAAATGGATCGGAATAAACCTAGTCGATAAACACCTTACCAAGAGGAAAAAGCTTAAGGCTTAAAGTTTAGAGCTTATAACCATGATACGACCGGCAAGCACCCCATGGGCTAGACAAAAGTAAAGTCACTTTCGGTAAGATGGACGGTACTAAAACCGTTAAGAGTCGCCAGGGTTTCGTCGCCCCAAATAATTCTGTCTTCAGCAAAAGTCAGATCGGCAAAACTAATGCCAAAAGATAAGCCCAGCAGATTATTGCCCCGAGCGAAATCAACGATAGTATCGGTGCCGCCACCGGCAGTCAGCACAAAAATATCGTCGCCGTCATCTCCTCGTAGATAATCGTGACCCGCACCACCATCAATAAAGTCATTGCCGTTCCCTCCTAACAGGGAATCATTACCTTCCAGACCAAACAAGGAATCATTACCTACGCCACCGTCGAGAAAATCAACCCCCGCACCACCTTCAAGCACATCATCTCCATCGTTTCCGAGTAGGGTATCGCGATCGCCCCAACCAATTAAGAGGTCATTACCCGCTCCGCCTTCGAGAGAGTCACTATTCTCACCTCCATCGAGGAAATCATTGCCATCTCCACCCAGTAGGGTATCTCGACCATCTGACCCGTTAAGATAATCATCTCCAGTACTGCCAACGAGAGAATCATTCCCCGTCCCAGCGTTAAGAGTATCGTTTCCGTCCCCGCCCAAGAGAGTATCAAAGCCTTCTGACCCATCGAGCAGGTCGTGACCCGCACCACCATCGAGGGAGTCGTTACCGCTGTTGCCCTCAATCGTATCATCGTCATCAAAGCTTTTAATTGTATCGTTACCCTCAAGTCCCACAAAGTGATCGCTCGTCTCTGTCCCATTAAGAACATCACCGCGATTGGTACCAATAACTTCATTTACCCTAGGTGTAACGACGGTCTGTAATTCAAATGCACCTATGTCCGTAGCTGCGCCAATAAAGCGATTGAACCCAATTCCTCTCTGGTCGAAAATTAAATCGTTAGGATTACTGCCAGCATCGATCGCCGGGGAATCTTCTAGCAGGGCAATAGTTGGAATTGCGCCACCATTATCCTGTAGTTCGCCCAATCTAGCATCGAGACGATTATCCGTCGTCCCCACTAAATCAGTCGAGTTGTCGAAACCAACGGCACCGTTATTGTTACCAATTAAATTATTACCGCCGCTGATAAATGTCCCCCCCGCATCGCTAAATTCAGGAAAAAGAGAGCCTTCGTTGTTGGCAATAATCGTGCTGCTTACTGTAGCCGTACTATTATCAGAGTTGAATACCACAAAATCGTAGCCAGAGTTATTAACAATGGTGCTATTGCTAAGGTCTAACGTGCCACCATTGGTATTGGCGATCGCCCCAGTCCCCGCCACAATATTATTAGTAAAGGTGCTGTTAGCCACGAAAGCCGTACCGCCATCATTAAACAGGGGTGCCGTACCGTCACTATCGGAGACTAAGCTATTGTCTAGCTGTACCTGACCGAGATTAAAAATTGCGCCGCCATTGCCCGCTCGATTGCCGATCAAGGCGATATTGTTGAGAAATAAGTTTTCGCGATTGAGAATTCCCCCGCCGTTGATTTCAGGAAAGCTACCATCACCCGTATTGCCATTAGCGAGAGTTAATCCTTCAATTGACACATCGTCTAAAAAGCCATCGTCGCTGTCATAAATATTGAAAATACGGGACTGATTGTTACCGTCAATGGTGAGATTATTCGCCCCCAAACCTCTAATCTCTAGACTTTTATCGATCACTAACTCTCCTAAGGTCAGGGTAATAGTACCACTGCTAAGGTTAGAATCGAAGGTGATTAATTCATTCAAATTGGCGATCGCGATCGCTTCTCGTAAAGATAAATCTCCTTGACTAAAGTCACCATCATTCTCATCTTCTAGAGTAGAAACTACTAGTTCCCTCGGAATGGTAGTCTGAACCTCAAATGCGCCAATATCTGTGCCGTTGCCCAGGGTACGAGCAAAACCATCACCTCTTTGATCCGTTTCTAATCCGTTGGGATTACTGCCCGCATCAATGGCAGGAGAACCATCTAATAAGGCAAGTGTCGGAGTTGCACCGCCATTATCTTGTAATTCACCTAATCTGGAGTCGATCGGAGCATCGGGAGTACCTACCAAATCGCCATTAGCGCCATCGGTAAAACCATTAGCACTGCCAGCATTACCAATTAAATTATTGCCACCAGAGGTCAAACTGGCGTTTTCTTCGAGGTCGTTTTCGCTATTGTTCGCAATAATACTGCTAGTAATGACGATCGAACCATTACCCGAAATGCCATCTCCAGTAAAAGCAGCACTGTTATTGGCAACAGTAGTATTTAAAAGCTCTAGAATTCCAAAATTAGAGATGCCGCCGCCAACGGTAAAAGAGGAGTTATTCGTAATCGTGCTATTGATAATCGTAGCCGTACCAGAATTGGAGATACCTCCTCCCGCCGAACCTTGGAAGCTTGCCGAGTTATCTCTGACGAGACTATCAACGAGCAATAGATTGCCATTGTTAGCGATGCCACCGCCCGCACCGCGAAAAATAGTATTTTCAGCGATGATACTGCTGATAACGGTGAGGTTTTCTTGATTGAGAATACCCGCACCCGAACCGTTAAACAACTGAGTACCACCAGTAATTGTGATTCCTTCAAGAGTAACGTTAATAGCTATATCGACATTGCCATCATCAACTCTTAAGACCCTTGTATTAACAAAGTCGGGGAATGTTCCACCCACAGCGCTACCATCAATCGTTAGGTTGTTGGCACCCAAACCTCGGATTGTCAGATCTTTGTCGATGACTAATTCTTCGGGCACTAGATTAATCGTTCCTCCACTGAGATCGGGAGCGAAAGTTATGGTGCTTCCTGGTTCAGCGATCGCGATCGCTTCTCGTAAAGATAAATCTCCCGCCTCAAAGTTACCGTCATGTTCGTCTGCGAGAGTAGAAACTATAAATTCTGCCATGATGTCATCCTGTGTAGTAAATTTCCCGCCAAGTAAATTTCCCACAAAAACTTGCCTATTGAATTTCATCAATAGAGCCGTCAAGAAAATATTGTCTGTGACTAAATTTATTCGGCTAGGACAATCTACACTCAGCCAAGAACGAAATAATTATGACTGTTTCTGGAAAGTAGATGAGTTGTGGCAAATATAGTTATCCGAGTGATTTGCTTAACTCGATCGCCGATACTTATTTAGTCGATAACGATCTGATTGTAGAGCAAATTAGGATATACAGAATCTTTCTAACCATGAAGTTTTAATGAAACCCTGGGTTGGTTATAAAGCTTTGATGAATTAGTAATCTTAATTACCTTTTGAAATCGAGGGAGACATCGCCCCCAGCAAAACAATCATTTAGACCAGATTGGCGATCGCTTGCCGTTATGATTAGTTAAAACTGTACACAAAAATAGCCCCTGGCTTACTTGAGTAGTTTCCCGAGGCTCTTACTTTTATTTGAAGATATTGTGAATAAAGATCTAAGCAGAATCTTGATTACTATTTGTCACTCTTTACTCATTCAACCAGCGTACCGCATCCTTAGCATGGTAAGTCAGAATCAAATCTGCTCCCGCTCGTTTAAAGCTAGTTAGAGTTTCCAACGTGACTTTTTTCTCGTCAATCCAGCCTTTGAGCGCTGCCGCCTTCACCATAGAGTATTCGCCAGAGACATTGTATGCCGCAACGGGGAGGTTGGTAGCTTCCTTGACGCGCCAGATAATATCCATATAGGAGAGGGCGGGTTTCACCATTAACATATCTGCGCCTTCGGCAATATCTAGCTCGATCTCTTTGAGTGCTTCTGTACCGTTAGCGGGGTTCATTTGATAGGTACGGCGATCGCCAAAGCTAGGGGCAGACTCAGCCGCATCCCGGAAAGGACCATAGTAGGCAGAAGCATATTTAGCCGCATAAGACAAAATGGGAATATCTTGAAATCCCGCCTCATCCAAACCAGATCTGATTGCCGCCACAAAACCATCCATCATTCCCGAGGGCGCGATAATATCTACCCCTGCTTGCGCCTGAGACACGGCAGTTTTCTTAAGCAGTTCCAAAGTTGGATCGTTAAGTACCCTACCTGTCAAATCTCCCGTCTCTAGGTAGCCACAGTGTCCGTGAGTTGTATATTCACATAAACAGGTATCGGCAATTACTAATAAATCTGGCACGGCTTTTTTAATTGCGGTGGCAGCTTTTTGCACGATTCCGCAGTCGCCCCAGGCACCAGTAGCCTCAATATCTTTATCTTCGGGAATACCAAATAAAATTACTGCCGGAATCCCCAGATCGTAGACTTCTTTTGCTTCTTCCACAATCTTATCAACCGAAAGCTGGTAAACTCCAGGCATGGAAACAACTTCATTTGCCACCGATGTTCCAGGTACAGCAAATAGAGGGTAAATTAAGTCGTTAGCCGTAACTAAAGTTTCCTGCACCATCCGACGCAGTTGAGGGTGTTGGCGCAAACGGCGGGGGCGATTAATGGGGAACATAGGAGTATTTATCGGTCGTTGATTGAAGAACAAAAAATTTAGATTGCTAGATATTGCTCGAGAACACTAGTTATCTGGATTAGGTATGATTTACTAGTTTAAAATGAATCTCCGTTTACCCACCGCCGCAATTGAGACAACTCAATCTTTTGTAACGTTTTCTGCCAGTATTTTCGCCCGATTACTGAAAAGTTAGCTACAATACTAATCCAAGTAAAAGCAATTCGCTTAACACTCTATCGCCAGAGATTCAGTCATCTCCTGTAGCTTAGAGCCTAGGGCTTAAAGCTTAAAGCTTGAAAAACATGGGGCCGTAAAGGTTTCGACAGGTTAGTAAAAGCTAATCCGTGATTCAGGTCGAGAGTGAGTACCATCTCGTAAAACAGACTCAAACTAAATATAGATGCAAACAACATCGTAAAATTTGAGCGTCAGGCAGTAGCTGCCTAAATCTAGAAAACACACTTTTCAGATTTGCTCGTCTCTAGTTTGACTCCGTTAAGGATTAGAGACAAAACCCCAACGGATGCTCCTAATATATTTGCTTAGATAGATTATTAGGAAAAGACTTTATCTAAGAATCCTGCCATCAGGGACAATTGATGACCCCCGCTCCCAGGGTAAAAGGAGCTAAACCTGTGAACGAATGGACAAGTGAATAGCTGATTTGGACAGCAGTTCGACTCTGCTCGGCTCCACTTCGAATCACTTTTTAATTGCTGCTAGTATTTCCCGATCGCACTTCGTAATGCTGGGGCGCTGGCAGTAGTGCGCCCATTTTTAGCTCAAGTTTAAGCTGGGTAATTTACATTGATTTTGCAATTAGTTTTGCAGTTTGCGCAAAATTCCCTGTACCTGTTCGTAGAAGCCGCCCCGATTGTCATAGCTAGCCTTCAGTTCGTTAAAACGATTAATGCTGAGATTATTTTGCTGCACGATTTGCCGGGATTGAGTACAGTAGCGGTTAGCAATTTCCTGTGCTTGAGGTTTAAGCTCGTCAATAGTTGACTGGCGATCGCAAACAATAGTTGGCGGGGGTTCGTTCATGAGGCTTTTAAGCTCTTGGTACACTTCCCTGCGCAGTAACTCAACTTCGTAGCCGGCTTTAGCATAGCTTTGGGTTTCTTCTGGGGTAAATTCCTGAGCAGAAGCAGCATAAGAGCGAGAAAGATGAATCGAGCTGGGGTAGTTTGCATATTTAAGAGACATTTCGGGAGCTAAACCCAGCAAAATACCGCAGGAAGCCAAGACAGTGCCACTAATCAGGCGCATAAATAGTTGGTTCAATTTAGGAACTGTAGAATCCACGTTTAACATCATCAATAATAATTACTAGATTCGGCATATGACTATCTACATGGAGTTAATTTAGGTAAAATAAGTTCCTATTTCGGCATTATTTAGCGAAAAATTTACTTCAATTGCGCTAAGAAATTTGTTGGCGATCGCGATCGAGCAATTTGGCTCGGCTTCATCATGACATTAGAACCAAACGCAATTGCCAGAAATGACAACTGGTCTGAGTTATACCAGCTAGGGGAAAACTACCGACAGCAGCAGCAGTGGCAGAATGCGGTGATCGCTCTGGAACGAGCAGTAGAGCTTAAAGACGATTTTTTTTGGTCGTGGCACAATTTGGGTGATGTTTATCGTCAACTCCAGCAATGGCAGAAGGCTGTGCATGCCTACCGTCAGGCAACTCAGCTCGACCCACAGTTTTTTTGGTCGTGGCACAATTTGGGAGATGTCTATCGTCAACTACAGCAGTGCGAGAAGGCGGTACATGCCTACCGTCAGGCGACTCAGCTCGATCCGCAGTTTTTTTGGTCGTGGCACAATTTGGGGGATGTCTATCGTCAACTACAGCAGTGGCATAATGCCATATCTAGCTATCTCCAGGGAATTTATCTCGACCCCCAGCACCAGCTTTCCTATCAAAAATTAGGCACCGCTTTTAAGCAAGAAGAATTAGAGCCGGTAATTCAGCACTATCGTCAGTTGAGCCGACAGCCACCTCAGGGTTCGATTTTTCAACTGTATCGGGCACAACCGGCAAAATTAATTGATTTGCTCGATAGTCTTACCCAGCAGCATCAGACTCAAGCCGCGATCGCCGTTGCCTATATGGTGCTAGAAATTCAGCCAGTAAATACTGATGTATTATCAAAGCTGAACCAACTCTTAACCCAGCAACAGCAGCTAGAGCAGACAATTGCCAAGCATCAGCAGCAGCTAGACTCCAGTACGAGTCCTTTACTGACTCAGGCGATCGCCAAACCGACTACGACCAAAAAGCGATCGCTACCCGGTCAAATCGTATTACAGAGCAACCGAGCGATCGACCTCAAGCAATTGAATAATTTATGTCTGGCGGTGGGCTGGTCAAATCGTCCCTTAAATCGACTCAAAAAAGCGATCGACCACAGTTTATGCTACGTTGCCGCTTGGCATATTTATCGGGAACAACAGCAGCTAGTTGGTTTTGCCCGAGCCATTACCGATGGGGTTTTCCAGGCAACTTTACTAGACATTGCCGTACACCCCGAGTTTCAGGGTCAGGGAATTGGTAAAGCGATCGTCAAATCTCTGCTTAAACAGTTAAACGCTGCCGGAGTTGCCGATATTACCCTCTATGCCAGCCCCCACATGACAGATTTTTATCATCGGCTTGGCTTTGTCGCCCAACCCCACAACCTTCAGTGGATGCTCTTTAGCAACTCTAACAAGCCCGAAACCTAACTCTATAAGCTTAACTTTGCGATAGACGCTTGACCGGGGCACCACCAAGGAGTTCGTCTGTTTCTTTGAGCAGACGGGGAATTTGACTGGCAAAGGGATTGTTTTGCAAACAGGGCTGGAGGTCTAGCTGAGCAATATTATTCGCCTTCGCTCCGGGGAACCAGTGCCCGGCGTTAGTGAGCAGATTATAGCGAGCCTGTCCATATTCAATCATGTCGTATGCCAGGGCAAGATTACGCAGCCAGAGAATCACCGGTAGATTGACATTCCCGGGAGTATTATCATATTCCGGCAGACCAACCTGCCAGTTGTCTAGCCAGTCTTGACCCAATACGGCGATCGCCTCTCGCTCTAGACGTTCTAAAATTGGCGGTAATAGTTCATCGGCTCGATCTAATAAAGGCAATGCTTTGAGGTGTTCGTCAAAATCACTCGGTCTTGCTGCCCCTAGGCTGAGAGTATGCACTTCCGGATGAGAAAGACAGAATAGGTCGTTAAACACCATGGGACTGAGAGGCTGACACAGTTCGACTAACTTCGGTGGAGGATTATATAAATGTCCACCCTTATCCGAAGGAGAAATGATAAACACGCCCATGTCCTGTCGTTTGGCTGCTTTGATCGCCTGCCAATTCCATTGGTTGATGTAATACCAGTGCAGATTTACATAGTCAAACTCCCCTGTCTCGATAGTTTTAATAATTAGCTCCGTCGAGCCGTGGGTAGAAAAACCAATATGCCGGACTTTCCCCTCGGCTTTTAGCTGCTTGGCAACCTCCAGACAACCCCCGGGACGAATGCTGTGGTGCAAAATTGACTCATTATTAATGCCGTGGAGTCCTAACAGATCGACATAATCTAGCTGGCAAAAATTAAGGGACTGCTTAAACTTGCGTTTAAAATCGAGGGGATTAGGCTGGGGAGAAACTTTAGTTTGAAAGATTAATTGTTCTCGCGGTAGCTGGGGCAGAATTTTACCGAGCTGCATTTCCGAGCTGCCGTAGCCTCTAGCGGTTTCAATATGATTTATTCCCACTTCCCAAGCCCGGCGAATCGTTGCTTCTAAGTTGCGCTGATTGGCTTCGGGGATATCAGCTTGAGGTAAATCTTGCCATTTATATTGATATCTCATGCCCCCGCAGGAAAAAACGGGAATCTGTAACTCTGTGCGACCGAAGCGCCGATATTGCATCATCAAACTAATGTTTCTTTCTGTCTACCTCTACAGATATCATTTTAGATATTATTGGGGCAGGACAGGAGCGATCGAGCCGTATGAAAATTCTTTTAGTGGATGATGAGACTGAGTTAAGCGATCCTTTGAGTCGTATCCTCGTACGGGAAGGCTATCAGGTAGACGTTGCCAACGATGGGGCTGCGGGAATGTTGCTCGCCCTCCAAAATCAGTACGATCTGCTTATTCTTGACTGGATGTTGCCCCACAAGTCGGGGATTGAAATTTGTCGCGAAGTGCGATCGCATGCTTTAGTTACCCCAGTTTTGTTTCTAACCGCCAAGGATACGGTAGACGATCGCGTCGATGGTTTGGATGCCGGGGCTGACGACTATATAGTTAAACCGTTTGAGCTACGGGAATTGTTAGCCAGGGTCAGGGCTTTGTTGCGACGTTCGACTTTAGAAACCGTCAATAGCGATCGCCTTAAGGTAGGAGATTTAGAACTAGATCTCGATAATCAGGTCGTATATCGTCACGATAAAGCGATCGACCTCTCCGAAAAAGAAATTAAGCTCTTGACCTACTTTATGCAGCATCCAGATCGGCTCTTGACCCACGAAGAAATCTATGGCTATCTCTGGCAAAACAATGAGCAGCCCAGTAGCAACGTTTTAGCGGCATTGGTGCGGTTATTAAGACGCAAGATTGAAATTAAAAATGAGGTTCAGCTAATTCATACCGTGTACGGTAAAGGTTATCGCTTTGGTATAAATTAACCAAGTTTGTTATCAATCTTACTCGTGTTTATTTACAACTAAACTACCTTTGAGAGAATAGTAATAATCTCTACAATTAATTTTGTGCGAGTTTTATTTTTGTCTTAAAAA
>JBCBIN010000095.1:0-10255 GCA_038524555.1 Cyanobacteria bacterium J06623_7
TTTGAGGGGAGTATTGAAACTAACAGTAGGTTGTTCTTTTAGATCGGGTTGACGAACTTTAACCTGTAACTGTCCAGCATCTAGGGTGCGAACATAGGGAACGTGGGTATGTCCACAAAATAAGATATCTGCATCGCTGGAGAGGACTCTTTCTAAAGCAGTAAAAGCATCCATTTCGGGTAACAAATATTCGTGGTTGCTAGTAGGGCTACCATGGGCGAAACAGAGATTATCTTCTTTATAGGTATGGGGCAATGTTGCTAAATATTCTCTAACTTCGGGATTAACCTTTTCATTTGTCCATTCGTGGGCGATGTGACCTCTCTTTTCTGCCAATAGAGAAGGATAACTACAGTCACAAGCACTTAATCCTTCGACAATATCTTCATCCCAGCAACCCTGTACGGTGGGAATATCTAAAGAACGAATTTGTTCGACTACCGCATTGGGATGAGGACCATAACCCACTAAATCCCCCAGACAATAAATCTTTTCGGCTTTTTGCTGGTCAATATCTAGTAAAACTGCATCTAAAGCTGCATAATTACCATGAATACAAGACATTACTGCTATTTTCATACTACCTCTACCTCTAATCCAGTTTCACTTTCTAAAGACTCTTTGACTTGTTGTTGGTAATAATTAATTGCTGATTCGGGAAAGCAACAATCTCTAACGGTTTGGGCAATTTCAGCCTTGTCTAAATTACTACCTACTATTTCAAAACCACTCTGGCGCTCTGGTTTACCATTTAGCCAACGAGGTAAATTTAAGGGTTTAAATTCTAATTCTGCTTTCCCCGATCTAAAGTCACCATAATAGATTTGTCCGTCTACTAAATCAAAGATTCCCTTTGCCCGAACCACCTCACCATAAGCACCCTGAGTAAGTTCTAGCCAAAATGCAGCCAGACTATCAAAATCTAAAATTTCTCCTGTCAAAACTCCTCGATGAATCTGTAAATCTGTAGTTGACTTGGCAACGGTATTTCCTGGAATAATTTCATTAGCCCAAGTCTTTAGTTCTTTACTATCTGTATTCTCGGGAATTATAGCTACTCGGTGGGAGTTGAAAGTTTGCAGTAAAGGTTCGATTCCTGCTAAATCCAAATACCAGGGGATTTCTAAATAAGTAATAGTGTTATTAAATTCCGCCTCATCTCCTGTTTGATAAAGCTTCAGTTGAGGACATTTACTTTGGAGATAGGTGGCATCAACCGGTACGGAATCGGTTTGGGGACTGAAATAGCCGACAGGTTCATTGGCTTGGGCTAGTTGTTGACTAATCCAGTGGGTTTTACCCGCCCCTGGAGGACTGGCAACTGCAATAATCATAGAGCAAAAAAATGATAACGATTATCATTATACTCATGGTTGTAAACTTTACCGTCAGAGAATCGAAACAAAAAGCGATCGCTTTAGTTTGTTCATTGCAATATAAAAATCCAAAACTTTAAATAATATATAAATATATATTTTATAATTGGCATAAGTCATACTTTGACAAGCCTACAAAATCTCTTTGAAGCAAGGAGAATAATTTTAAGTTGCTAAATCTCTCTTTCTGTAGCTCATATTCTCTGAGCATCCCTTCTTCAGAAAAGCATAATTTATTTAAAAGTAAGATTGAAGGCAAATTTTCAGGATCTACCGTTGCTTCTATCCGATTAAAATCCATTGTTTCAAAACCAAATTGAATAACAGCATTAAGTGCTTCACTCATCAATCCTTGCCTTCTATATTCTGCAAAGATTTCGTAACCAATCTCTGCTCTTCGATATCTTTTGGCGATTTTTTTATATCCACAGGAGCCAATAACTATATCCTCTTTAATTGTTATTCCCCAACGAATTGATTGCTGTTTATTAAAATCTTCTTTCCACTTGTCAATCATCTGCTGAACCTTTTTTAGACTCGGTGCCTCTGAAGCATTAGAGTACATAACTGTCTGAAAATCCGATAGATTACGATGTATTAATGGCGCATCTGACTGACAAATAGCTCTCAAGACTAAACGGGGAGTTTTTAAGATCGGAAATTCAGAAAGCATATTTTTTTATTCTCTCTACTAGTTCATACAGTAGAAAAAGAGATGCAATATTGAGCGCTCAGTGTCGATTTCATTATTAAAATTATAAGCGATCGCATTATGTAAAATATGGTTTAGTGACCATTAAAGCATTTTATGAATCAAGCGATCGCCCGGCAATTATATTTACCGAAATTAAGAAGCTGATTCTTTCTTAGCAGCAGTTTTCTTTTTGGCTGTGGTGGTTTTTTTCTTGGTTGTTGTCGTTTTCTTTTTAGCGGTAGTCTTTTTCTTAGCAGTAGTTTTCTTTTTAGCTGTGGTGGTTTTCTTCTTACGAGTAGTTTTTTTCGTTGCCGCCTTTTCGTCCAGTAACTCCAGCGCCTTTTCTAAGGTAATTTCCTCTACGGTCTCATCTTCAGGTACGCCAACGTTAATCTTGCCGTGCTTGATGTAGTTACCATAGGGGCCTTTATAGATGTTTACCGGCTCTTTATCCGCGGGATGTACGCCCAATTCTCTGATGGGAGTTCTTTTGGCACCACCACGACCCCGTTTGGGTTGAGCGAGCAATTCTAACGCTCTATCCAAGGCTACTGTAAGTACGTCATCTTCTTTTTTGAGCGATCGATAATCCCGCTGGATTTTAGTGTCTTCCGGGCCTTTAAATTCATGGACGACATAGGGGCCGAAGCGACCTAAAGCGGCTTTAATCTTGCCTCCCGTATCGGGGTGTTGTCCTAATAAACGAGGCAAAGACAATAGACCTACAGCCATTTCTAGAGTGACATCATCTTTGGTCACGTTGGTTTTATTATCCTTTTTGGGGATAGAACTCATTTTCGGCTTGGGCAGATCTTCGCTTTTATCTCCAAGCTGAACATAGGGGCCATATTTACCGACCTTAAAGTAGATTGGTTCACCGGTGTCAGGATGAAAGCCAACTTTTTCGGGGCCTTCCTTCTTCTGACGGACTAGAGCTTCTATTTGCTCGGGGTTGAGGTCGGCAGGGGTGAGATCGTCAGGAATAGATACCTTGAGGGCTTCGGTTTCCCCTTCTTCGTTGGTAATTTCGATATAGGGACCATATTTACCGATGCGGACGGTCGCGTCGAGATTTTCTAGCTGGATGGTTTTGGCGATCGCCGGTTCGATTTCTTCGGTTTTAACATCGATCTGCGTTTTTAAGCCTGTTTCACCCTGATAGAACTTTTTGAGGTAGGGAATCCAGTCCGCACCACCCCGAGCAATTTCATCGAGAGTCTGCTCCATTTTGGAAGTAAACTCCGTGTTAACCAAATCAGGGAAATGTTCTTCTAGTAATGCCGTAACCGCGAAGGCGGTAAAAGTAGGAATTAGAGCCTTGCCGCGCATCTGCACATAGCCGCGATCGACAATCGTGCCCATTACGGTAGCGTAGGTACTGGGGCGACCGATACCTTCTTTTTCTAGGGTTTTTACTAGAGATGCTTCGGTGTATCTAGCGGGAGGTTGGGTTTCATGTCCGATCGCTTCTAACTCTTTACACTCTGGCTTATCTCCCTCTTTTAAAGGAGGTAAGGGAATGGCTTGGTTTTCTAACGCGGCATCGGGGTTATCTGAACCCTCAACGTAGGCACGGAAGAAACCGGGAAAATCAATGCGCTTCCCGTTCGCGCGAAATACAGCATTCTCGACACCGACATCCACCGCAATCTGTGTCAGGCGAGCATCTGCCATCTGACAGGCAACGGTACGTTTCCAAATCAGGTCATATAGCTTCAACTCCCGATCTTTGAGCTTAGTGTCGTTAGGAGTGCGGAAAGTTTCACCTGCCGGACGGATTGCCTCGTGAGCTTCCTGAGCGCCCTTGCTAGTGGTGCTATATTGCCTCGCTTTGGGGCTGAGATATTCCTTGCCGTATTTCTGCTCAATGCAGGCTCTAGCAGCGGATATCGCCTGTTTAGATAGGTGAGTGGAGTCCGTCCGCATGTAGGTGATAAAACCCTTTTCATAGAGTTTCTGCGCCACGCTCATGGTTTCTCTGGCAGACATACCCAACTTCCGGTTAGAGTCAATCTGCATGGTCGAAGTGGTAAAAGGAGCATAGGGCTTGCGTTTAGAAGCCTTCTCTTCACGCTTGCTGACCGACCAAGCTTTATCGATAATACGCTCTTTTAATTTATTGGCTTCCGCTTCATTCAACAGCACGACATCTTTCCCGGCGGCAATCTTGCCCGTATCAGGGTCGAAGTCGCTACCGGTAGCCAGTCGTTTGCCATCGAGAGTAATTAACTTAGCTTCAAAGGGCTTCTTGTCCTGTTCTAAATCCGCTTTCAGATCCCAGTATCCCCCAGACTGAAATGCCCGACGCTCTCTTTCTCTCAATACGGTCAGCCGTACAGCTACCGACTGTACCCTCCCGGCGGAAAGACCCCAGGAAATCTTTTTCCAGAGTAAGGGCGAAACCGTATAACCCACCAGACGATCTAGGATGCGGCGAGTTTCTTGGGCGTGGACTAAATCTTTGTCCACTTCGCGACAATCCTCTAGGGCTTTTTGAATCGCTTCTTTAGTAATTTCATGAAACACCATGCGCTTGACCGGCACTTTGGGCTTGAGAATCTCTAATAAGTGCCAGCTAATACTTTCCCCTTCGCGATCTTCATCTGTGGCGAGAATTAGTTCGTCGGCAGTTTTGAGAGCGGTTTTAAGCTCTTTGACTACCTTCTTCTTCTTTTCGGGAACAACATAAATCGGCTGAAACTTATCTTCTATATTGATACCCAGGGTAGCCCATTTCTTATCTTTAAAAGCTGGCGGAATCTCTTTGGCAGAGGGTGGCAAATCTCGGACATGACCCATTGATGCCTGAACCTGATAACCAGAAGGCAAATAATTACGAATAGTACGGGCTTTTGTAGGAGACTCGACAATAACTAATGTTGACATATGAGATGAAGTTAACGGAAGTTTAGTAGCTAGGATTGATTTTCTATAGAGATGTTGCCGATCTATTTTTCTAATCTATAGGTATATTCCCTCGAACGACAAATATCTTTTTTGCTCGGTTAAGACTGGGAACCTGCAAATTTATCGGTAGCAAGAGGATTTCACCTTCTTTTTACCATAACCAAAATTAACCTTGCTTTAATGTTCCATTTATTAAACAGCCAAAACATAATAAGCTAAAACAGAATCAGGATAGAGAGTTACAATCCTTTGTATAGCTCCTAAGCGCAATTTTTCAACCGTATTTATATCAGACTGTATCTAAATCTATGGATTTTTCTAGCACTGTAGCTTCTCAGCTTCATGCAGCGACAATTTTACCCGAAGCCATTATTATCGCCACTATTATGGCGGTGTTGATTGGCGATTTGATTTTTGGACGTAGTTCCTCTCGCTGGTTGCCTTATCTGGCGCTGTTTGGACTATTAAACACTTTAGTAGCTCTCTTTTTCCAATGGGATAATCCCGACGCGATCGCCTTTCTCGGTTCCTTTAATGGAGATAATCTTAGCATTGTCTTTCGTGGCATAGTTGCTCTTTCAGTAGCGGTCACAATTCCCATGTCCATCCGCTATATTCAGCAGTCGGGGACTTCTTTGGCCGAGTTTATTGCCATTATGTTAACCGCCGCTTTGGGAGGAATGTTTCTCTGTGGGGCAAACGAGTTAACCATGGTGTTTATCTCTCTAGAGATGTTGAGTATCTCGTCCTATCTCATGACGGGCTATATGAAGCGAGATCCTCGCTCGAATGAGGCGGCGTTGAAATATCTCCTTATTGGTGCGGCTAGTTCGGCCATCTTCCTCTACGGCATGTCCCTACTATACGGTTTGTCTGGTGGCGAAACAAATCTTAATGCTATTGCTGCCAACGTTACGGCAATTAACGGCGCTCAGTCTCTCGGTTTGGCTATTTCTCTTGTCTTTATTATTGCGGGGATTGCCTTCAAAATTTCGGCGGTACCCTTTCACCAATGGACACCTGACGTCTACGAAGGTTCACCTACTCCCGTAGTAGCATTTCTTTCCGTTGGTTCTAAAGCAGCGGGTTTTGCTCTAGCAATTCGTTTACTAACTACAGCATTTGGTTCCCTAACCGAACAGTGGCACTTTATTTTTACTGCCCTGGCAATTCTCAGTATGGTGTTGGGTAACGTGGTAGCACTAGCGCAAACCAGTATCAAACGGATGTTGGCATATTCATCTATTGCTCAGGCTGGCTTTGTGATGATTGGCCTGATTGCCGGAACAGATAACGGCTATTCCAGCATGATTTTTTATCTGTTCATCTATCTATTTATGAACTTGGGAGCGTTTAGCTGTATTATTCTCTTCTCTCTCCGCACTGGTACAGACCAAATTAGCGAGTACGCTGGCTTATACCAAAAAGACCCATTATTAACTCTTTGCTTGAGTATATGTCTGCTGTCCCTAGGCGGTATTCCCCCGATGGCGGGCTTCTTTGGTAAGATTTACCTCTTCTGGGCTGGTTGGCAAGCGGGGCTATATGGTCTAGTGTTGTTGGGTTTGATTACCAGCGTCATCTCGATTTACTACTATATCCGTGTGGTCAAGATGATGGTAGTAAAAGAGCCTCAAGAAATGTCCGAGTCGGTCAAAAACTATCCTCAAATCAATTGGAAGCTAGCGGGCATGCGTCCTTTGCAGGTGGGTATCGTCGCTTCGGCCATTATTACTTCCCTAGCAGGAATTTTATCCAATCCGCTGTTTACCCTGACGGCTAATTCTGTTGCTAGTACTCCTATCCTGCATCAGTCTGTAATTACCCAAGAGGTGCCTCAAAGTACGGTTCGAGTTTCTTTGCTTGAAGAATTAGACAGTAAATAAATCGTCAACGGTAATTTGTTGATTAAGCTCGCTACGGCGGGCTTTTTTGGTATTTCTACGTCTAATGTAGATCGGCAATTCAAGCTCTAGGATCTAAGCTTTGGAGACATTTCGTAGTAATTTCAGTAAAAAAGCGATCGCACCACAGTAGGAGATCGCTATTAGTTGCTTAACTCGATTAACATCAGTGGCTGAACTTTTCCCAGCTAGAGCTAGTTTAAAATTAACTGTTGTCGGTGTACATTAAGTAGTTCCACTTCAGTCTGACTGACATGCTCTAGCATAAAGACTAAATTGTCTGGCGATAGATTGGTGCCATCGTTGCGACAGCTACCGGTAAAGCGAATTACGGCTTGGTTATTGTCTATCGATTCTAAAGCCAGAGAGAAAAGACGCTCGCATAAATTGATTTCTCGTTTATTGCCCGACTTGGTAAATTTTTCCCAGATAATTGACTCGCTGTTATTTATTTCCTCGATCCACTTTTGCCACTGAGAATTATTTTCTACCTTAGTGGTAATTAGATACTCGGCTTTATCCATAATGCGGCTAGCGTTCATAGCTTTAACGTCTACTTCTTCGACTTTGTAGATAGGAATATTTTCTGGTAGCTGCGCGGCTAAACGGGTGCGAAATTCATCGAGATCCATATCTTCGGTAAGTTCAAAATCGACGATTTCACCGTTGCTGGTAATACCTAAGGATAGGGCGTTAGCAATGGAAATTTTGGGTCCAGGATGATATCCTCCCGTAAAGGAAATAGGTAGCGCCGCACGACGGATCGAGCGATCGAACAGGCGTACTAAATCGAGATGGCTAATTAGGCTCATTTCCTCTAGCTTGCCAAACCACATGCGAATTTTTTGTTCTTTATCTTGGTTGGGTTTAAAGTGCCCGGCAAACTGGGGAATAGTCGGCGGTTTGACCACAATATTATGTCCAAAGTCAGTTCCGCAGACACCACAGTGAGAACAGCCTTCAAAGGCACAATCGGGGACGGTAGCGGCAGCTAACGCTTTTTCTAAGTCATCTCGCAACCACTGTTTATCGATACCTGTATTAATGTGAGCCCAGGGTAGGGGTGCTTGTGTTGCGTCTTTAATAGAAGCAGAAGCATCATCCTGAAATATGTTCCATTCTCCTGCTTCTACCCGACGGTATTTCCAGGTTAAACCCGCCTCATCGATCGCTTGTTCCCACGCACCATAGGCTTTATCGAGGTTTTCCCACCAGGAATCCATTCCCGCACCCAGTTCCCAAGCACGTTTTACTACAGGGGCTAAACGGCGATCGCCCCTACCGACGAAATCTTCCATCGCCGAGATACGCACATCGGTATAGTTTACCTTCACCCCGCGAACGCGACGAAACTCCTCTTTGAGTAATTCTTGCTTGCGTTTAAACTCGCTAGTAGAGACGGAGTGCCATTGAAAGGGAGTGTGAGGCTTGGGAGTAAAGTTAGAGATAGTGATGTTAAAGTTAAGCCGTCTGTTGCTTATCTGACTGCATTCGCGCCGCAGCCATTTAACTGTATCGACAATGCCCACTACGTCAACATCGGTTTCCCCCGGTAAGCCAATCATAAAGTAGAGCTTGACCTTATTCCAGCCACGGGCAACGGCGGTTTGAATCCCTCTGAGTAATTCTTCGTTGGTTAGCCCCTTATTAACCACATCCCGCATTCGCTGCGTTCCCGCTTCAGGGGCAAAAGTTAGACCCGACTTGCGTATCCCGCCAATAATATCGGCAATATTATCGTCAAAGCGATCGACTCTCTGACTGGGAAGGGACAGGGAAATATTCTCTTCCTGTAGACGGTTTTTAATCTCCATCCCCACCGCCGGTAGGGCGAGATAATCTGAACAGCTAAGAGATAGCAAAGAAAACTCATTGTAGCCAGTGGCGCGCATGCCTTTTTCGATCGCATCGACTACTTTTTCGGGTTCCACATCCGTAGCCGGACGAGTTAACATGCCTGGCTGGCAAAAACGACAGCCGCGAGTACAGCCCCTCCTGATTTCTACCGTCAGGCGATCGTGTACGGTTTCGATGAAAGGAACCAAGCCAATCGAATAAGCGGGAATGGGTGTGGCAACTCGACGTAAGATACGCCGGGGAACTTCGGGAGTCAGACGCTCTACCGAACCATCCTCTTTCATCTCATAAAAGCGCGGCACATAGACTCCAGGAACCTGCGCCAAATCTAGCAATAATTCTTCTTTACTCAATCCGGCGGCTTTCCCTTCCTTGATAATCAAGCCAATTTCCGGCAATAATTCTTCCCCATCACCTAGGGCAATAAAGTCAAAAAAGTCGGCATAGGGTTCAGGGTTAGAAGTGGCGGTTTGTCCCCCAGCAAAGATTAGGGGATAGTCTCCCCCATCTCTTTCTTGCCAAGTAAGAGGAATTTGCCCCAGGCTGAGCATTTCTAAAATATTGGTTGCCCCCAGTTCGTAACTGAGACTAAAGCCCAAAATGTCAAAGTCTTGTAACGGACGCTTAGACTCTAGGGCAAATAGTGGCGTATTAGTATCTCGCAACTTGGCTGATAAATCGGCTGCGGGCAGATAAGTGCGATCGCATAATTGCTGGGGTTGAGCATTAATAATGTTGTAGAGAATAATATGACCCAAATTAGAAGCACCCACTTCATAGACTTCGGGGTAAGTCAGCACCCATCGTACCTCAGCATCTGTCCAAGGCTTATGTACCGCGCCCAGTTCGTTACCCAAATAGCGGGCAGGCTTAGCGATGGTGGAATCAATGGGGTTCTCGAAAGTCAGACTCACTTAACACTCCTAAATCTATACGGGAAAACTATTCCAGATATCTACTATATCGTTTTTAGCTATGGTGGGAGGCAGCAATTAGCTGCTGGTTAAAATACTCGGTAAGCGATCGCAAAATACTTATGACCGTATTTTATAATCTCGATCACTTGTCTCTCCGCAGCTAAAAAATACGGCTAACCAATTCAGATTAACCGTATGCAATATTTCAACTTATGGTTTAACCGACAGTGCTTAAATATCCAAATCGTCTAGATTTAGCTTCGGTGCATGGGTTTCAATAAACTCTCTACGGGGTGCAACACGATCGCCCATCAAGACAGTAAAAATGCGATCGGCTTCAGCAGCATCATCAATCTCTACTCGCTTCATAGCTCTAGTTTCGGGGTTCATGGTGGTATCCCAAAGCTGTTGGGGCATCATTTCACCCAATCCTTTAAATCGCTGGATGTTGTAGTTAGCGTTAGCGGGAAATTCAGCGATCTTTTCTTGTAATTCGCGATCACTATAGCAATATTGGTGGTTTTTACCCCGCTCTAGTTTATATAGAGGCGGACAAGCGATATAAATATAGCCCTGATCGACTAAAGCCCTCTGATAGCG
>JBCBIN010000096.1:0-10237 GCA_038524555.1 Cyanobacteria bacterium J06623_7
ATTATTTTAACTGCAACGGATGCTGGCATTTCTACGATACGGTAGTTACAATAATCATCTGTGACATAACATAATTCCAATCTAGCAATAAAAGAGGATTGATATGAGCGATATACAAGAACAAATACAAAAAGAGAGAGAAGCTGCCAGAGAAGTTTGTAGCACTGAAGGCGCAACCTCCGGAGAGTGTGCAGCAGCATGGGATACAGTAGAAGAATTGTCTGCTGAAGCATCTCACCAAAAGCAAAATACTCCCGCTAAAAGCTCCCTAGAGCAATATTGTGATGAAAACCCTGATGCTCTAGAATGCCGCGTCTACGAAGACTAGCTTGCAGCGCTTGAGCTACTAGTTAAGAGCCATTGATTTAGCTACTAACTAACTTAAACAACCAATAATAAATTTATAGTGAGGGCGATCTAGTCCTCATTTTTATTGCTAATTCGTAATTCCTCGAACTAACAACACAAAGAGTACGGAAATCAATTAGAACGACTATAATTTAGCGATTGAGACGAGATAATTTCACCTACACGATAAATAATGGATAAGTGGCTGAGACCTTTAGTATGGATGGACTACCGATTGGGCGTATTACTGGCGGTAATTGTGCCCTTGGCCCTATTAATCTGGGCGTTGTTTCAGAAACAGGAAGCCATGCAGAGATTGTTGATTATCTATTGGCGAGTTGCTAGTTTGCTCATGATTGCGCTGTACTTGATGATTCCCGATTGGAAAGTTGGCTACATCGTCGGTTTTGCCGCTCGGGTTTTAATTGCTATTTCTCTTTGGTTTTGGGTTGATATCAATGAAGAAATTCGCGATATTCCCTCAAGCTTAATTAAACTCGTATTTACTTCTTGGCGTTGGGCGATGACTGGCTATTGTTTTCTGGGAGCGATCGCCAAAGCTTTTTCCTTACCCTGCGGGATATCTAACGCCATTGTTGAGAGTGCTGTTTGTCAGGTATGGTTGGAAGCGCCGGAGGCTTATCGTAATTTCTTTCATAGTAAACCCGGAAATGAAGGATTTTTGGGCTTCCTGGGGTCAGTCGGTTTGACAATCTACGTTATTTATTTAGCTTACTTTGTCTTAATTCGCCTGGGAAAACAGGGGCGATCGGCACTCGAACAGTAACCCAGACCCTTACTTCTAAAATAATCTCTACCGGGCTTAGTCAATCGAAATTAAAAATCAAAGTCAGGCATTAGCTTTAAAATCCCCATGCCAAGGTCGGTACCGTTAATAGATTTGACTTGAAATAGAGCCAGCATGTCTTTAGCTTGAGGATTGCCCCGATTGTTTCCCGTTATACCCATAGCAATGACGAGGGCACAATATCCTTGAGTTTTTTGACAGCGATCGCGCCATTTTTCCAGAGCTTTGACCTGCCGTGGTACTTCCTGAGAATATTCGGAGAAGATATACAGCTCATCATCTTCTGTTTGCAACATGCCCAGTTCGTAAAGTTCACCACTAAAGGGATCGTGACCGGGATTGAAACAGATTGCTTTTAATCCCCCCGCATCTTTAATTCTAGCGATGATTCCCTGGGCTTTTGGGCGACTAGTCTGAATAAAAATTGTCGGTATTTCCTTTGCCTTAACGGGAACGGCTGCCGTTTGGTAATAGGTCTTAGACTGCTGCTGAAGTTGTTTCGTCAATTCTAGAGGGATGCTACCCAAACTAATTAAAGAACCATCGGGAATCAGGTCTTCTTGAATAGGTAGTTCGGCAGTTATTTCTGAGGGGTCAGAGTCTCCCAGACCCAAATCTAGCAATTCTTGGGATAGTTCGGGTAAGGTCGAAACTTTAGTAGCGATAGTTTCTGGCTTTGCCTTGGCGGTGGGCAGAGAAATTCGATAAGATTTGCTGGTTGTCTTAATCGGGTCGGTTGCCAAAAGCCCCCGGTGACGACTGAAAAAGCGCTGTAGGGATTCTAAGATAGTACAGACGATCCTGCTTTCTGCCTCATCAAGGAAATGACGCATGCCTTCAAAGGGATGTAGGCTTCCAAAAAATGCCTCGATCTCAGACCGTTCGGAAGTGTCGTCTACTTCGGGCTCGTAGTTTAAAAACCAGCAGTCTTGAGCGAGAAACGCCTGTTCTAATTCGGCAGTAGATCTATGATGCCCTAATGCCGCCGCACGAAACTGTTTGAGAGAATCGAGGGAACGATAGAGTAAAATGCCGTATTCTGCGGACATCATTCCCATGATGCAGGCATATACCCGCTCGATCTCGCAATTTTTCAATTCTATTTCTAAGATATCGCTATCGGTAAGCAGTTCCCAAGGGGCGATTGCCCAGATTTTTTGCGCGACTCGGTCTAGAATTTCCGCATATAGTTCGGGAAGCGCCGGGGATTCTTCGGCGGTAAATTCGGCAAAGCCGTCAAATAGACGATCTACTAACGGTAGCTGTGGTTCGTATACCACCTCAATCTCTAAATCTTGCAATACTCCCCGCAGAAAAAATTGAATTTCGCGATCGCGCACCACGATTTTTTGGGGACGACAGGGCTGATTGGGATGGTGGGGGGATTCAATTGCCCGGAGCAAAGTTCGTACTACCGCTTCTAGACCCGCATCTTCAGAAACTACATCCATCGATCTAACGGCACCTTCAGAACCATCGATCCAAATAATACAGAGGTCGCTTATATTCCTCAAGCCGTCGAGATGAGCGGCCATTCCTCCCAAGGGTCGGCGATCGCCTTCCCAAACAATATTGGCCCGGGGAATTTTTTGTAGTCGGCTTTTAGTAGTGGGAGGAAGAGTAGTCATAAACTGGCTAAATTCTGGGTTTGACGATCGTGGCGGGGTTGGCGGGGGCGGTTTGCAATAGTAAACCATATTCCATACCTTCTACAACTGCTTGGTAGGAAGCGTCTAAGATGTTGGCAGATACGCCTACGGTAGTCCAGCGTCTAACGCCGTTACTCGATTCGACCAGGACGCGAGTTTTTGCCGCAGTTCCCGCGCCACCATCGAGAATCCTGACTTTATAGTCTGCAAGATAGAAATCGGCGATTTGGGGATAAAACTCTACCAGAGCTTTGCGCAAGGCTCGATCTAAAGCCGCAACGGGGCCATTACCTTCGGCGACTTCTAATAAATTTTTGCCGTCCACCTCAACTTTAATAGTGGCTAAGGCACGGCTGGCAGGGTTATCTAACTCCTGATGAATATTGCAGTGCACCTGAAAGCCTTTGAGTAAAAATAACTCTTTGCCAGGGGTTAAAATCGAGCGCATCAGCAGTTCAAAGCTAGCTTCAGCAGCCTCAAACTGATAACCTTCGTTTTCTAAGTTTTTGAGGCGATCAAGAATTTGGCGACAGGTAACGTCTTGCTTGCTTAAATTAATGCCAAATTTAGCCGCATAGTGTAATACATTACTCAATCCCGACTGGTCGGAAATCACAATTCGCCGTTGGTTACCCACTAGCTCTGGCTGGATATGTTCGTAGGTTAGAGGATTTTTAGTCACTGCCGAGACATGAACCCCCGCCTTGTGAGCGAAAGCCGAACGACCCACAAAAGGCGCATGGTCGTTAGGAGCAAGATTGACAATTTCGCTAATTAGTCGACTGGTAGGGCTTAGCTGACCTAGTTCGTGTTGACCCAGGCAAGAATATCCCAGCTTGAGCTGTAAATTGGGAATTAGGGTGCACAGGTTAGCATTGCCACATCTTTCGCCATAACCGTTAATCGTTCCCTGAATCATGGTTGCTCCCGCTCTAACCGCCGCGATCGCATTAGCCACTGCCGTTCCCGCATCATTATGGGTATGGATGCCTATTTTGCCTTGGGTTTCCGGGAGTTCTCGGGCGATCGCCGTAACAATATCCGCTATTTCGTGGGGCAAGGTACCACCATTGGTATCGCATAAAGCCAGCCATTCGGCTCCCGCAGCCAGGGCAGTATTTAAAGTCAACAGGGCATATTCAGGATTACGCTTATAGCCATCAAACCAATGTTCCGCATCATAAATGACCTTGCGCCCCTGACTTCGCAGATATTCAATCGTGTCGCGAATCATCGCCAAATTCTCTTCGAGACTGGTTTTGAGCGTTTCCCGCACGTGCAGATCCCAGGATTTACCAAAAATTGTGACCCAGTGGGTACCGGCAGCTAAAATCGCCTGGAGCATCTTGTCTTCTGCTGCGGCAATCTGTGGGCGACGAGTCGAACAAAAAGCCACTAGCTGGGAATTCTGCAATGGTTCTTCTTTTAACCGCCAGAAAAACTGTACGTCTTTCGGATTGGCTCCGGGCCACCCCCCCTCAATAAAGGGTACGCCGAGGCGATCTAACTGTCTGGCAATTTTGAGCTTGTCGTCTAGAGATAGAGAAATCCCCTCTCCTTGAGAACCATCTCGCAGGGTAGTGTCATAGACCTGAATCATGGGTTGTTGCTGCATAGATATCGATCTGTACCAACGATGGTTATGAAGAAATGTTAAGTTATTGGGTGATAACTATATTTAATCGGCACCAAAAATTTAGTATGCCCACCGTCACTGTACAAGGTAAAATCTTTACCTGCGAGCCCGGCGCTAACTTACGCAAAGTTTTGTTGAAGCACGACATCAATCTTCATAACGGTCAATCGAAAATTATCAATTGTCGGGGGATTGGCAGTTGTGGAACCTGTGCCGTAGAAATTAAAGGAGAAGTTTCGCCTCCCAACTGGAAAGATCGTACCCGGTGCTCGCTACCTCCTCACAATCCAGAGCAAAATCGTCGTTTAGCCTGTCAGACTAAAGTCTTAGGCGACATTAAAGTGACTAAATATCAAGGTTTTTGGGGACAGAGTGATTTAGTCAAGGCCATATAATCGGCAAAGATTTAGCTAGACTAAAAAGAAAATCTGGGTCTGAGTGCCCTCGCTCTAACTTACATGATCGAACTACATACCCATACAACCTACTCCGATGGCATTTTGACTCCTCCACAGTTAGTCGAAAGAGCCGTTCAAAATGGAGTTAAAGCCTTAGCTATTACCGACCATGACACTTTAAATGGTTGGGATGAAGCGATCGCCGCTGCCGAGCCTTACGATCTAGAAATTGTTCCTGGAGTAGAGTTGAGTACGGTACATAACGGACGTTCTCTACACATCCTCGGTTATTATCCCCAGCGAGAAGCGATCGAAGCACCCTTAGCCGAACGTCTAGCGGGCAGAAAACGTAGAGCCCAGCAGATGGTAGCTAATTTAGCAGAGATGGGTTATCCCTTAGAATTAGCCAAGCTGGATGGTAATATGGCTCTCGGTCGTCCGCACATTGCCAGCGCCATGGTAGAGGCGGAATATGTTAACTCTAGTCAAGCAGCATTCGCGCAATTTTTGGGTGAAGATTGCCCTGCCTATGTTCACTACGAAAAGTTTTCGATTGCCGAGGGAATTGGTTTAATTCGCAACTGTGGTGGGATTCCAGTTTGGGCACATCCCTATTTATTTCGCGGTGGTAAAGTTGAAGATGTGTTGCCCGAGTTACTCGCCGCCGGGTTGATGGGCTTAGAGGTGTTTCATCCCCACCACGGTAATAATAAAGTTAATCGTCTCAAGGAACTATGTCAGGAACACAATTTATTAATGACGGGAGGAACAGACTATCATGGCTACGATCTCGAACATCCAGAAAACGAACGCTGGCAGCTAAATCAGCTTAACCTGCCCTGGGAGCTACTAGAATCTTTACAGCAAGCAGTTGGCAGTTAACAGTTAACAGTCAACAGTCTAATCATCACTTATACACCAGGCGATAAAAGAGATGGAGGCGATCGCCAGTGTCCACCAACCCAAAGAACTAAGACGATAGAGTAAATTGACGGGTAGAAAGACAAAGCTGTCCGTGAAAAACCAATTGCCAATTAGGAGGAAAGCTATAATTGCAGCGAGTAACATAGGCTTTTAGTTGTGCTTAATCTCTATTATTAGCCTACGGCGGCTGGAATAGCTAGCTTTGCCCCAGTGTATTTTACATAGTACAGTCGATCTAAATTAAAACAGAGTAAGAAGAAGACAAAAGATGGAAGTTACTAAGCTGTCCATCTCAAAATCTTTTTTCATGAATAGCATCGGCTTTGAGAGCCTAAATAAATCGAGATCGCGATCTACTAACGTGCAAAACGCTGTAAATTTATTTAGCTTTAGCCTCATCTAGCAAAGCTTTAACTGCTTCAGTTTTCATTCTGGCACCCAGAGTAGTCACAATTCGTGAGGAAGCCAAAGAGGCTAGGCGTCCCGCCGAACGGTAACTCATGCCGTTAGTAATACCATAGAGGAAAGCCCCGGCATACATATCTCCCGCACCGACAGTATCGATCGCCTTAACCGGAAATGGTTCGATCTCAATTAACTGTTCGCCATCAAACACCACCGAACCCGATGCCCCCCGAGTAATAGCAAAGCCTTTGGCTAGAATTTTAAGATATTTGACCGCTGTATCAAAGTCTTCTGTATCTGCCATTAATAAGGCTTCTCCTTCGTTGGCAAAGAGAAAATCAACCCCCGAACCGATAATTTCTAGTAGTCCCGGCTTAAAGAACTTAACCATATTAAAATCTGCCAGGGTAAAGGCTACTTTCTTACCCGCCGCTTGGGCTATTTCTCTGGCTTTGATTGCTGCCTGTTTGCTGCTGTCGCCACTAACCAAATATCCCTCAATATAAGTATATTCAGCGTTTTCAATTGCTTCAGTCACTAGCTCCCCATCGCTAAATTCGCCAGAAATACCCAAAAAAGTATTCATCGTGCGATCGGCATCCGGAGTCACAAAGACTAAACATTTACCCGTTACTCCTGCTTGAGGATTCTGCTGGGCTAAATTAGTAGCAACCCCACAATCAATTAAATCCTGAGTATAAAATTTACCTGGTTCATCATCAGCTACCTTGCAAGAATAAAACGCCTTGCCGCCCAATTGAGAGATCGCAATCAAAGTATTAGCTGCCGAACCACCACAGGAACGCTTAGTATCGTAGCTAGCTAGGTTGGCAATTATCTTATCCTGGCTATCGCGGTCTAATAAAGTCATTACGCCTTTTTCGATACCGAGGTCGTCTAATACTTCTGGGGTTACCGCAAACTCTACATCCAAAAGAGCATTGCCCAAAGCGTATACGTTATATTGCACCATAAATTACCTCAAATAAGCTTATCTATCCAGTGACATCCTCCCGACGTTCATCTCTTAGGAGATAGAACGCGGGCTTCCAGCTCTCGCAAGCTAGTATTTCTGGATCGGCACTTATCTAGGCATAATACCCCCGACAGTACGCCATTACCAGACTCTTTCGTTTCCGACCTGTCCTGCCGTACTTGTTCAAGACCTCGTTGCAAAATCACTCTTCCGCTTGCGTGGTCGCGAGTAGTTGAGTAACCGCATTCAAGGCAATTGTGTTGTCTTTGATTGAGTTCTTTCTTTCCCGTGTGAGTTCCACATTCAGGACAAATTTGACTCGTAAATCTGTGGTCAACTTGTGCAAAATATTTTCCACGCTTCCAGCAGACCCAAGCTAGCAAATCTCGGAATTGACCAAATCCACCATCTAGCATCTGCTTCCCCAGAAAACCTTTAGCAGTCATTTTGAAGTTGATATCCTCAACAAAAATCATATCTGCTTGGTCACAGAGTTGATGACTGGTTTGAAAGTGAAAATTCTTGCGAGCATTAGTTATCTGATGATGAAGCTTTGAAACCTGAACCTGTGCTTTCTCCCAGTTTTTAGACCCCTTCTTTTTACGAGATGCTTTACGTTGCAGCACTTTAAGCCTACTTTGCAAATCTCGAAAAAATTTAGCTGGTTCTATTCTGAGATTATCACTAGTCACTAGAAACGATTCAAGTCCGATATCAAGCCCTATCCCACGACCAAAAGGCAATGGGTCTGGCACTTTGACATCACACTGAATTGTTACTACTGCATACCATACAGTACCTCTTACTCTTGATACAATTCTGACTCCTTTAACCTTGAACCCATCTGGGATTAGACGATGGCAATTTATAGCAACCAAACCAATTTTAGGCAGCTTGATAAATCCGTTTTCAATGGGGTTATCTTTAAACTGTGGGAACAAAAAAGACTGGTATCTGCCGTACTTTTTATACCTTGGAAAGCCGAACTTTTTAGCTTTAAATCTTTCCCAGGTATTATGCAGACGTTTAACACAGTCCTGAGTTACCTGAGAATGAACAGCTTTATACCAAGGATCGTCTTTCTTCCATTGAGTAAGCTGTCGCTTTTGCTCCAAGTAGCTAGGGAAAGGAATATCGGGAGACATTATATATTCCCGATTCAAAGAGCAAGAATACAAACTACATTTTCTCGAATTAAACCAATCTTTTAAGTCGCGCAAGCATCTGTTATACAAGCGCCTGCACGTCTCCATCCAGCCAAGCATAAGCTCTTGCTGTTCGGCTGTTGGATTAATTCGATAGGTATAATTCAGAGTCAACATTTACATATTTTAGCATCAGGAGTGACTTACGATAAAACTATCATCAAAGATCTTGCCCACCCTTTCATCCCGACGTTCACCCTAGCGGGTAGAACGCGGGGCTTCTCAGGTGGAAGCTAAACAAGACGGAGTTGACTGTATTAACCTTAAGCAAGATACCACTATTAACCCCTAGACATCAGCAATCTAATTAGACTGAAGATTATGAGCTGCTTTTTCGGGGAAGTCTTAAATCTCATAATTCTGAACTCGATTCAATTTTTATTCCTCAGGCATCAATTGGTAGCTCGACGACGATATTCGTTCCCCGTCCGATCTGACTATCGACGGTAATAACTCCTTGATATAAATCGACTGACTTTTTGACAATGGTTAAGCCCAAACCAGTTCCAGGTAAAGAGCTAACGTTGCCTGCCCGGTAAAATGACTCAAACAGATGCTTTTGTGATTCTGGCGGGATGCCGATACCCCGATCTCTAACTTCAATCATGATCGCCCGGGCTGCATTTTGGCGATCGCTGATAATTAGGTCAACTACGGTGGAATCAGGAGAATATTTGAGGGCGTTGGAAAGTAAATTATTTAAGATATGCCAGAGAGTCGTGCTGTCTAAATTGACTGTTTCTCGCTCAGATTGATAGTCGAAATTAATCCGACGCTGATTATAAATAGAGGTCAATTTTTGAACGATCTGCTGACAGAAAGCCCTCAGTTCGATCGGCTCTAAGTTCAAAGTCTGTTTGTCAGATTCGGTTTTACTGAGAACTAAAATATCCTCAAGCAAAGAATTCATAGTCAGAGCGGCATCTCTAATCGACTGCAAATAGAATTGATTATTATCATCTACAGCACTATTTTCACCCAGATTCTGAACACAGAGCAAAATACTGCTCAGAGGGTTACGAAATTCATGGGAAGCCATAGATAAAAAACCCGACTTTAGCTCCCTCAACTCTTTTTCTCGCGCGAGGGATTTTCGGATTTCGGTTTCGGCCTGTTTGCGAGCGGTAATATCTCGACCAATATAAACGCAGTTGAAAAAGTCTTTGACTTCTGTCGGAGCGATAAAGCAGTCAAATTCAATCTGGATCGTTTTAACCTGTTCCTTGTCGGTAAAACTGACTTCAATCTTACTAACGGCATCTTGAGTATCTAATAATGAGCTGTATATTGCCTGATGGCTATAGCTTGAGTCGCCAATCAAATCGTCAATCGAGCGATCGAGTAGCTCGGATTTCTTACGCTGAAATAATTCTGTGGCTGACTTGTTAATCCGCTCGATAATGCCCTTGGGAGAAGTAATTAAGAGGACATCCTGCATCGACCCAATAATTTTATTGGTGCAGTATTCAAACCGCTGTAGCTTGTTAAGGGTTATTTCTGCTTCATTTAGTCGTTGAACTGAAGACTGTTGCTCGATCGCCGAGGAGGTAACGTCTGAGAGAAAAATAATTAGATGTTCTTCAACTTTCTTAATTAACAAGCTAAAGTAAAGCTCTCGCCCTGCTTTGTGCCGAAGAATTGCTTCCAAACTGAAGCTGGCTAAATTTCCCGCAAAAATTTCTTGGCAGGTTGTTTCTAAGCCAAACATTTCTGGCAGACATCCCGCAATATCTTCCCCGGTAGTTGCGGTTTGCACGGTATATTGCTCGACTTGGGGGGAAACACGCGCAATCTTTAAATCTCGATCGCAAACAATGTATTCTTGCCCTTTACTAATAGGTATCAAATCCACGATTTAACTTAAAATTGGCTCTAACTACAGATATAG
>JBCBIN010000097.1:0-10119 GCA_038524555.1 Cyanobacteria bacterium J06623_7
AGGCTTAGAACAATCATGTCCGAGGTTGTTAACAAAGAAGTTTCTTCTAAAATAGTAAGACTCGAAAATAGCATTGATAGAATGGTTTCTCAATTTGAAGGGATCAAAAATGGCGATTATGAAGATGCAGCATTGAGAGTCACTACGGATAGTGAAGCTTCTGATTTAGCTTTAGTTAGTGTCGATCTACCGAGAGAAGCGCTGTATCCTTATTCTTGTACGACTTTAGCGGACAAATTAAACATTCGCCCTTACGATGTTCAAAAAATGATTAAAAAGTTTGACTTGAGGCATAATTCAAAATATCAGCTGTCTATAAACAATGGAAGAAAAGCGCAGGTACATAAATGGTCTGAAGCCACATACAAAAGACTTAAACAAGCTTTGGATTTAGAAGAATATCCTAGACCAAACTTGAATTAAATTTTTATATATCTGTTTCACAACAAGAACCAATTTATAATTAACTATTAATTTCATCAACTCACTCGTCAAATGCGATCGCGCTACAATCATCGCCCAACATTAGATATAAACGATGCAGGGGTAAAAAAAAAGATTTAAAACAGGTTACTGACAAGATAGCAATAAAAGTATTTATTAGACTTGAGTAAAATAGCTTCAAAAGATAATTGAAAAAAGCGATCGCGCTACAAGAAAGAAATAATAATCATACGGAAATTAATTAGGATTACTATAGTCAGCGATCGCACTTTTGAAAATTAGACGTTTGATGCACCAACGCTAAAAATAAATTTAGGCTTCAGTATCAAAACCCAAATAGCCTCTGGGAGTAATCATCCATTCAGCGTGATTGCGAGTGGTAGTGTTGCCGATAATAACGGTGGTTAGCATGTCTATCGGTTGCTCTAGCATCTTTTCTATCGTAGTTAAGATGACTTGTTCGTCTGCTCGATATGCTCCATGAACAATTGCCACGGGCGTATCTGGCTTTCGGTGTTGAGCAAAGATATTCTGTGCCGTAACGATCTGTTGGGTGCGGGTTTGCGATCGCGGATTATAAAGAGCCGTAATAAAATCGCCGCTAGCAGCTGCGGTGAGACGCTTTTGAATCATCTCCCAGGGAGTAAGTAGATCGCTGAGACTGATCGCACAAAAGTCGTGCATTAATGGTGCGCCAACTCTAGATGCTGCCGACTGGAGGGCAGAAATACCGGGAAATATCTGTACCTCGGGTTCTTTACCATTCCAGCCAGTTGCTCGTAATTCTTCGAGAACTAAACCCGCCATCCCGTAAATGCCGCAGTCTCCCGAAGATACTACCGCTACGGTTAAACCCCAGTGAGCGAGTTCGATCGCCCGTTTTGCTCTTTGTCGTTCTTGAGTGATAGGGGAAGCTTCGACAATTTGTCCCGGACGTTGCAAAGACTGAATTAGATCGATATATAGTTGATAACCAATGACCAGATCTGCTTCGATGATCGCTGTTTTAGCCGCCGGAGTAATTTGATTGAGGTTTCCCGGGCCAATTCCTACTAGGTAAAGTCGACCTGTATGACCGATATACTCTCGTTCTGCCTGAGCGATCGCTACCGTTGCCGCCCCTAAACCCCGATCTGACTTAAATATTTGTTTGGTAATGAGTAAATTTTGTCCGGCCAAGACTGCTGCTGCCTCGGCTACGCTGGGGGTACCTACTTCTTGTTGCACCACCTCAGAAGGAGTAGGTACTTCAACCTCCTTTAACTGTGCCGCTGCAAAAGTTTTAAATACCAGATGACGTCTCTGACAGACTTCGATGATACCCGGTTCGTCAGCTTTGAGATCTATACTCGCCAGACCGGCGATCGCATCAGTCGCCAAATGATAAGCCTGACAGGTTTCGTCGATTGCCCGTTCGATTAGCTCTCTAGAGGTATTGCGTTCGCAGCCAATTCCCAGCCACAAAACTCGGGGGTGCCACTGAACTTTAGGAAAATCACTATGGAGAGGAAGTTTACGCTTAGTCGGACTAATCCAGATCCGCGCCTGGGGTTTAACTTTATCCTCTAGTTCGGCAAAACCAAAGGTAAAGGGATGTTGTGGTGGTAGATGAGATTGCCATAGTTGAGAACCTGCCTCTTGAATTACCTGAACCGATTCCCCCTTGGCAATTGCCGCCAAAGTTCTCGTCCAGTCTCCCTCACTCTTGCGCCAGCCGTAGGTAAACCCAAAGGTATCCATCGCCGGTAAGGATAAAGCATGGTTAGCACCGGTAATAATTGCCGTTGCGCCAATGGTGGTAGCGATCGCCTGGGCGAGTAAATCGGCCTGACCTTGATGTCCGCCGCAAAGGCTAATTACATAGTCTCCCTGGGCATCGATAACCACTACTGCCGGATCGGTAGCTTTGTTATTTAATAACGGGGCAATTAAGCGCACAACTGCACCCGCAGCCAGACAAAAAACGAAAGCCCGATGTTCGACCCAAATTGATTCTAGATGATTTCTCAGCGCTCCCGGGTAAGTAACAGTATCTAAAGACTGAGCTAAATCGGCGGGTAAATGTAGGGTCACCGCCGAATCTTGAGTTATGGGAGTCAGGATCTTAGCTGCCTGTTGGTGAGTAGCGATCGCCGCGATTGGCGCAAATTGTTCGAGACTAGAGTTATTCAAAGCAATATGTCGTACGGCAGATAAACACCATTAATCTATCGCAAATCCCTCCAGCAAAAGCTGAAATGTTGTGCTTCGATATATAGTCGTTTTAATTGACTGTTGAACCTTCTCATTTCTCCATTCCAGAAATTGGCGATCGCCGTGATCGCGCTACTAGCTGTGGTAAATCCCTATCTACAACTATCTACAGCCTATTAGCTACGACTCTTTAACTTCTAGTTCAGCGGAAACTGTTTTATATTCTTCATAATCAACACCGACTAACCCAGCTAAAGTGCCGGCACCACGATAGACAAACAGCAGCGCTTTGACAATTGTTGCTTTGCCCAGGGGCAAGGCGGGAATCAAGCCGATTAGACCTAAGCCGATTAAACCCAAGCCCTTGAATGCCCTTACAACTCTCATTGTTGGGGCAGGATAAAGCTCTTTTTCTACCGTACTGTGAGTCCCCCAAGTACGAAAACCTCGATTGAGAATCCATTTCAAATTTGTCCGAGAAGCCGGAACCCATTCGTAGACCAAAGCTTCATCTGCCCAAACAATTTTGTAGCCTGCCTTGTCTAACCGCAAAAAGAAGTGGGTATCTTCTCCTCCCGTAATGGCAAAACGATTATCGAATATTGGTTCGTACTTACGGATAATTTCGCCTCGAATCATCACGTTGTTGGTAAAGGCTACGTGACGTGTTTCACCGGTCTGATAGCGAGGAGTGTCGAACAAACGTCCTTTTCTAATCCAATTGGGAACGTCATCGGCAATAAAGCGCGGGACAACTGGCCCGGTAACGACATCAGCCGCGTATTTTCGCTGTGCCAACAACAGTTCTTCTAACCATTGTGGTTCTGGGCTTTCATCATCATCAATAATGGCAACAAAATCGGCTGCCTTACTCGCTAAGCTAACAGATTTATTTCGGGCATAGGTAATGCCTCTTTGAGTCTGCACGTCGTGTTTTAGAGACCATAAAAAATCTGGCTCGATCAATTTACAGGTTTGTTCTGCTACCTGGTTAGTATCATTATCAACTACGATTACCTCAATTTCGGGACGCTCTATTCTGTCGAAGGTTAAATGGTTAATTGCTTCTAGCAGTCTTCTTAAACCTTCAGGACGTTTGAAAGTAATTACGCAGATAGAAATTAGCATATATTGGGTTTTTGATTGCAGTATCAAGTTCGACAATAATTAATTTTGTTCGCACCACCAACCAACTAAATAAATCTTTCGATACGCCGGTTCTTGCCGAGATTAAGAGCAATTGGCATTTGGTATCGAGTGATGGATGTATGGCTTTTACACCAGATCCCCTAAGTCAAATTTAACATAATTCCTCGGGCAATCTGCGAGGCGAAAAAATTGCCAGGGTAATTAATCGGCAGAATGCCAATCTTACGAAAGGCTAGTATGGTATTACTGGATGTGCAAAAATTGGGAATAATCGAGATGGAATTTAAGACTGTAATTAACCCTATTTTATTGACAGCAGGAATCGCAATTTTAATTCCCTGTCTGGTATTTTTTCTAGAGTGCTTTGCAGCTTTTATTTCCTCTGCTTCTGGCAACGACCGAACTAATTTAACCCGACCAAAAACAACAGTTTTAATTCCCGCCCACAACGAAGCGGCGCAGATTAAAGAAGTTATTGAAGACCTACAAACCCAGTTAACTCAGGGCGATCGCGTGATTGTGATTGCTGATAACTGCCACGACAATACGGCGGAATTGGCTAGAAGTACCGGAGTTACGGTTTTAGAACGGGAAAATAAGACCGAGCGGGGTAAAGGGTATGCCCTCGACTATGCCATGCAGCAAATTAGAGACGAGCCGCCGGAAGTACTGGTAATTCTCGATGGCGACTGTTTAATCGCTCCCCGGACAATTGAGCATATCACCAGTAAAGCGATCGCTACAGGCAGACCAGTTCAGGCCACTTATTTGATGGAGCAGCCAGAAAATCCTAGCTTACAAGATAATATTTCGATGTTTTCGATCAAGGTAAAAAATCTCGTTCGTCTACTGGGTTTACAACGTTTGGGCTGGCACAGTCTGCTTACAGGTTCGGGTATGGCATTTCCTTGGGAGCTAATTAGCCAAGTCTCTCTAGCGGGGAGTAAAACAACTGACGATATGCAGCTAACGGTAGATTTAGCTCTAGCGGGTTCGACTCCGGTATTTTGCCGGGAAGCCGTGGTGACGGGTCGTTTGATGAAGGATGAAGATGCTCAAAGCCAGCGATCGCGTTGGGAACACGGACACCTAGAAATGATTTTGATTGAGGTGCCCCGACTGGTTAAAGCTTTTGGACGGACGGGGAATTTTGCCGCTTTGGGACTGGCTCTAGATATTTTAATTCCACCGCTTTCTTTGCTGGTCATGACCTGGATGGCGATCTCGATCATAGTCTGGCTGGTAACTATTTTCGCTAACATCTCGATGATTCCCGCCTTGATCGTTAGTATCGCCGGGGGCTTTTTACTTGGAGGGGTAATGCTCGCTTGGGTCAAGTTTGGACGCAGCGATCTCCCGCTAAAGAATCTGATGATTATTCCCCTGTATATCTTGGGCAAAATTCCGATCTATCTTCAATTCTTGATTAAACCCCAAAGCCGATGGCTCAAAACTGAACGGGATTTACCCAACAAATAACGCCTGATGTGAATTAGTTTCGTTCGAGTTTACTAGCTCTCAGCTCTCAGCTCTCAGAAAAACTTTAAAATTTGAGTTTTTTAGGTAGACAAGCCAGAAAAATTTATCTTTGGATAACGTATTTAAAAGGTTTCAAGATTTTTTTAATTCACATTAGACGTAAATGATAATTTCATAACCAGTAAGTCTGTAAGGCTTTCCTCTTGGCTTTTGTAAGCGATTATCACTACTGTCATAATTCTTAAATTATCGGTTTTAAGTATTTTCCTTAATCATCTGTTAACCTAATGTTTACCAAGATGATGCTTGCTCACTCGAGTGAAAGTCGATCTATATTTCGAGCAGGCGTGATTGGCGAGAACAGAGTAAGAGGTTAAATTGAATGTTATCACCAGTAAAAACTGTAGAGATATTTCAAACATCACCAAAACCCCAGAACTATCAGGCTGGAGAGACAATTTTTGTGGCGGGAGATGCCGGTGCCGTCATGTATGGCATTGTTGAGGGAGAGATCGACATTATGGTTAACGGTCAAACTCTCGAAACTATCTATCAGGGAGATATTTTTGGGGAGGGGGCATTAGTTCACGCCGATAGCAAACGCGCCTCTACAGCGATCGCCAAAACTGACTGTAAGTTAGCGGTAATGAAGCGTGATAAATTTCTATTTGCCGTCCAGCAAACCCCGATGTTTGCCCTAGAAATTATGCGTAGCTATAGCGATCGCATTCGTAAATTAAGACAGTTTGTGAGCGATAAATAAGTAAAGTCAAGAAGCAAACAAAGCTAAAATAGCCAATAGCTAGTCATGCCGCTTTTGGAAAATAGTTTAAATGTTACGTCCAAATAGGATCGAACCGCAACCGGGACAAGAATCGGTTTGGGATTATCCTCGCCCACCCCGTCTTGAGCCATCTGCCAAGCAGATTAGAATTGTGTTCAATGATGTAGAAATTGCTAACAGTG
The DNA here is from genome assembly GCA_038524555.1 of Cyanobacteria bacterium J06623_7. GTDB lineage: Bacteria > Cyanobacteriota > Cyanobacteriia > Cyanobacteriales > Xenococcaceae > Waterburya. The sequence goes on from JBCBIN010000097.1 coordinate 6,232, forward strand.
ATCGCTCTTATCGCGTCCTCGAAACCAGTCATCCTCCCGTTTACTATCTGACTCCCGAAGACATTTGTCTGGAGTATCTAACTCACGTTGCTTCTAGCCGGTCTTTTTGTGAATGGAAAGGCTTGGCTGGCTACTATAATTTGCGGGTTGGATCCCGGGAAATAATTAACGCTGCCTGGTATTATCCCGAACCTACCCCTCAATTTGCCCCCATCAAAGACTATCTGGCATTTTATCCCAGTAAAATGGACGCCTGTTATGTCGCTGGCGAACTAGTCCAGGCTCAAGCGGGAGACTTTTACGGCGGCTGGATTACAGCAGATATAGTTGGCCCGTTTAAGGGTGAGCCAGGTAGCTGGGGCTGGTGATTAGGAGAATCTATACAAATCTGTTGTGCCATTAATTATGGTTTGGCGTTGGTGAATGCGTAATGCTGTTGAAAACTTCCTATCTGTTGACATAAAGACTGTAAATTTGAAAAGCTTATGGCTTATAGCTTATGGCTAGAAACTACAATCTGAGCTACAACATTACTTAATGACCAAAGCCTAAGATTTTAATGCTTTTTGATAGAGCCGTTGAATTTTCGTGATCGCGTGGTCAAAAGTAGAATGATTCTGCAATTTTTGCGGGTCTAAGTCTTGAATCTTAGTTAAGAGATCGGCTTCAGCCGTAGCAATATCATTGTCACTATAGATTAGCTTGCTGACGGCGCTTAAAAGGTTATCGTAGACTTCTAGGGTCGGATTAGCGCCAATATACTGCTGGAGTAGCTGATAGCATTGCTCTGTAGATGAATTTTCATACTGAGCTAATAAATCTGGTAAATCTGCTGCCGAGATGAGATTATTTTCTAAAGCAATTTGTTCGATAAGTTGTTTTTCTGCCGGTTGAACCTCACCATCGATCCAGGCAATAGCTATTAATATTTCTAGTAAGTGGCGATCGCTCTGTTTAATTGATTGAACCATAATTAGCTTAATTTTAATTGTTAAATTGACTCGCTCTTACTACCAGCTGAATTTGAGGCAGATTAGCTGTCTCGATATTAGAAAAAAAATTAATTTAGCAGCAAAATTTAATTAGATTTATTTGTTTAAGTCCAAACAACTTAAAAAAAATATTCCTTTCTTTGTACTGTAATTATGGCAAGACAAATCAAATAAATGTAGGTAGGACTCCCAAAAACGGCGACGAAAAGCGTAAAAAATAAATAACTAGTGACATAATATAAACGCAAATAATTCAGAACATCGATTTGGTGGCTAATTTTATGAAGATCGTTGACTCAAAAGGAAGACTATTTGGCAAATTAAGCCTGCTTGACCTCGCCGCTGCCGGTGTAATTCTTTTGGTGGTAATCGGTGTTTTTCTCGTTCCGGGGACTCCTGGAACCAATAAACTAATCGCTCAGACCAAGCAAAAGCCAATTGAGGTAAAAGTTCTGGTACGAGGCTTGAGCGTTGCTAATTATGGTGTTTTGGCCGAAGAATTTGAGCCTGGCAAAAAAGCAGATATTGTCATTCGTAATCAGCCAGCCGGAAAAGTAGAATTAATCGACAGCACCGTTCTCCCCCGCACTACTCCAGTACCCCAACCAGACGGCACGGTTAAAGCATTGCCCGATCCTCGTCCTGAAGTGGCAATGATTAAAGATTTACTAATTACCTTGGGTAGTAAAGCCGAAGTAACTAACGGCGGTTTTGTCTTAAGCGGCAGCAAGAAGATTAAAATAGGTTCATCAATCCAGCTACAGGGCAATATCTACGATTTTAGCGGTACAGTTGTGGCAATAGATACTAAAGAGTAAGGGATATATTTAGCAGTAGATACGATCGAAGATAAATCATCCCCCATTAGTTTGCCGGAATAACGTGCCGTTTAGATTGGCGATCGCCCGCAATTATTTATGACTCGTATTCGACAACATGTAAACCCCCTGGCAATCAAGTTCCAGCAGCCAATTCCCCTACCCGACTGGCAGTCAACTTTTGACCAGATCGATCGCAATTATTACTTAGATATTGGCTGTGCCCGAGGTCGATTTTTACTGGAGATGGCGCAGCAGTATCCCGATGTTAACTATCTTGGCATTGAAATCCGCAAGCAGTTGGTAGAGCTAGCCAATCAAGACCGAGATCGCTTGGAATTGAGCAATTTGCACTACTTATTCGGCAATATCAATAGCTCTGCCAGAGTGTTACTGGAGTCTTTACCGGCAAATAGTCTGAAGACCATCTCCGTACAGTTCCCTGATCCTTGGTTTAAGAAAAAGCACTATAAGCGCCGCGTGGTACAGCCAGAATTAGTTAAAGTTTTAGTCGACTATTTGGCAGTTGGCGGAGCCGTCTTTTTACAGTCTGACGTAAAGGAAGTCGCCCAAGAAATGTGCGATCGCTTTGGGGCAGATTCGCGTTTAATCCAGCAGCATGAGTCTGAATGGCTGGAAACTAATCCGGTAGGCGTAGCGACAGAAAGGGAATTACATGTCTTGAGTCAAAATCTTCCCGTTTATCGAGTCTTGTTTCATAAATCTGCCGAACCAACTAAGTAGCCCCACGTAAACAAACAAATAATAGAAAACTAGAAGAATCTGGAATATCTTTTCCCTTTCCCTTGGCCCTTTTCCCTTTAACCGATCTAAACGTTTGATGTTTAGTAAAGTGGAACTACTTATCTAAGCTGTTGCTGGTAGAACAAACAAAACGGTCTGGGGTAACAGAAAAGTCCTACAATATTTTATTCTGCGTCTGATGTAAAGCTTCGAGTTGAACCCTTCAGGCGAAGACATAATTCTGCAATGCAACATAGATAAACAATGGTAGATTTAAATCCCAGCGCTAGCTTTAGCCTGAAAATCGAGTTAGAAGTTCCCAATCGTCCCGGTGCCTTAGCCTCAATTATGAGCACCATTGCCAATCATGGCGGCAGTTTGGGAGATATCGTTCTATTGCAGCGTAATCTCAAATTTACTCATCGCGAACTAACCATCGATGCTTCGAGTACCGAACAGGGAGACAAAATTGTCGGGGCGATTCAAAACCTCCCTCGGGTAAAGATAATCAACCATAGCGATCGCACTTTTGCGATTCATGCCGGGGGCAAAATTAGCGTTGAAAGCAAGCTTCCCCTCAACTCTCAATCCGATTTAGCTATGGCTTATACTCCTGGAGTCGGTAGAATTTGCCGGGCGATCGCCAAACAGCCGGAAAAAGTTTATGATCTGACGATTAAAAGCAACACCGTGGCGGTGGTTACTGATGGCAGTGCCGTATTGGGCTTGGGTAATCTGGGGGCTGAAGCATCTCTACCCGTAATGGAAGGTAAAGCTCTGCTGTTTAAAGAATTTGCGGGGATTGACGCTTTTCCTATCGCCTTAAATACCCAAGACACCGAGGAAATTATTAAGGCGGTTAAGGATATTGCACCCGTGTTTGGTGGGGTAAATCTCGAAGATATTGCTGCCCCTCGCTGTTTTGCTATCGAACAAAGACTGCGCCAAGAGTTAGATATTCCCGTATTTCATGACGATCAGCACGGTACGGCCATTGTCGTTTTGGCGGCGCTATACAATGCGCTTAAATTAGTCGGAAAAGATTTGGCTCAGGTTAAAATTGTCATTAATGGTGCGGGAGCGGCGGGCATTGCGATCGCGCTATTACTAAAAAAAGCAGGAGTGACTAAAATTGTGCTCTGTGATTCCCAAGGAATTATTTCGACTCAGCGGGATAATTTAAACCCCAGTAAACAAGAATTTGCCGTTCCCCAAAGCGGTAGTTTAGCCGATGCTATGCAGGGTGCCGACATCTTTTTAGGAGTTAGTGCTCCGGGGGTGGTAACTCCTGATATGGTAGCGACAATGACCGAACAACCGATAGTTTTTGCCAT
>JBCBIN010000098.1:0-10027 GCA_038524555.1 Cyanobacteria bacterium J06623_7
GGAAAATTAAGCTTTGGTTGATAGCAAAACATCAGAATACATAGCTAGTATTTATAATACAGAAGTAATTAAGTTCTAATATTTATTTTCAATCGACTATGACTCTTACTCAAGCGTTTAACTTCTCTATTTATTATGTTGCTCCATTTTGGGCAATAATGATTTTTCTCCCTAAATGGAATATTACCAAGAAAATAATGGGTTCTTTCATTCCTTTTATTCCTTTATGCTGCCTGTACATTTACTATCTGTTGACGACAGCAGATCCCAGCTCTCTTGGAAGCGCATTTATTCCCAAATTAGGTGAGTATGCAAAATTGTTTGGTCAAGATGGAGGTGCATTGGTAGTAACAATTCACTTTCTGGCAATGGATTTATTTTTAGGTCGATGGATCTATTGGCAGGGTCAAGAAAAAAATATTTGGGTTGCTCATTCTTTAATATTTAGCTTGTTTTTCGCGCCTGCTGGTCTACTCTCTCACCTTATTACTGCCTATTTTTCTGATAACGATCGCGATGATAACGAATCTGAGACTGATGCTGCCGTTTGAGCTATGGGCAATATTGCAAATAATTGTTACGTCAGTCGGCAATTAACATATATGGCCTTAAGCACCTCGTAGTAAACAAAGTAGCCCTTTATTGTGAAATAAGTTCTCGATCGCTCTAAAAATTATGAGTCAAACACCGATAGAAATTGACCGTCAGCCAGCCGCAGAGAATTTTGATGATTTACCGTCGCGGTTTCCGCAAACTGTAGTTACCGTCAGTCGAGAAGAGTTTATTGAACCAATCTCCCTAAATATCAGAGATGCTCAAGGAAACAGTGCTATCTTACCACCGGATCTACAGGGACATTATTTTTTAGTCGCTCCCGTCGGTTCGCCAGATTCTTATAAAGTCGATCCAGCAGGAGAAACTGTCTGGGTAAGTAAAGACGGCTGGACTGCTCTCTATAACGGCGATGGTATGGTATATCGTCTTAGCTTTGGTGCGGGAGATGCTCAGTTAAAAACCCGCATTATGAAACCACCCTGCTACTATGCAGATTTAGCTACCTCTCAGCCAGAAAATCGCGATCGCTTTCAGGGTTTGAGCTTTTCTAACATCGGTATTTCTCGTGGATCTTTAAATAGTTTGGGCATCCGCAATCAGTTGAATACGGCTTTTGTTCCCTTTAAAACGCCTGATGATGAGAGCGAGCGTTTGTTAGTTACTTGGGACGTAGGAAGACCCTATGAAATCGATCCAGATACTTTAGAAACTCTGACACCAATCGGCATGAATCAAGATTGGACTGATTTGTTGCCAGTTCCCCAGGCATTGCCGTTTAAAAACCTGATGGGTTCGGCACATCCCGTCTTTGATTTTCATACGGGAGAAACTTTTACCGTTAATGTTGGGAAGTCATTTACGACGATGTTGGCTTTTTCGCGATCGCTGAAAACGAGATTGGCGGAAAATAAGTTGGCGGTGGAGTCAATTATCAAAAGCTCGGCTTTATCAACCAGTATTCAGAGAATATTTATTACTCTGTATTCAGGACTGTTAGGATTTCTTAACCTCTTTAGTTCGGGGATTGAGTTTATTGTCCCCATAGTTAGGTTTTTTGGTAAGGGGCACGATTTTGTTCACTTGATTGGCTGGTCGGGTAAAGAGGTTAAAATTCAGCCAGGTCGCAAGTGGAATATTGTTTTACCCGGGAATCGCCCGTTAAGGATCGACCAAACTATCCATCAGATGGGCATTACGAAAAACTATATTGTCTTCGTCGAGACATCGTTTAAATTTTCCTTAGAGAACACACTGCCTTTTCAAAGAAACTCTTTGGTAAACTCTTTTAAAATTTTGCTCACGGATTTTTTCAACTATCCACAATATCCCTATACCAAGCTGTATATAGTCAAGCGGGCAGATTTAACCGAGGCGACGCCAACATCGGGAAAACTCTTTAAATCAAAGTCGGATCAATTACCGACGGTTGTAGCTCTTGAGGTGGCATTAGAGCCAGAATTTTCCCATTATCTAGTTGACTACGACGACAGCGATAATCAGATTGTGCTTTATGCGAGTCACTTAGCTGGGACAGATATTGCCGAGTATATTCGTATCTACGAACGTTCTGCCTATGACGATCGCGATCGCGATGATGCTGAAGATCTGTTTGATGACCCTGACTTAACTATTCGTCTCCATAAGTTAGCGGGAAATATCGTTAGTCCGATGGATATTAGTCGGGTTGGACGTTGGGTAATTGATGGTGAAACGGGAGAAGTCGTTGATCGCCAGCAGTTTCCCGACGAAAGCGATCGCCAAGAACTCAACCGGCAGCTAGCGGCGCATTATGATGACCCAAAAAACAATCACCTCGACCTTAAATATCAGCTTACTTGGTCTACAGCATTTTACGTCTGTCCCGACCATCGACCGACCGATAAATATACCGATGTTTTTTGGAATAGTTGGGGCTGTTGGCCCGATACTCTCACCTATAGGGCGGTGGAAGCTTACGAAAATTATCCTCCTCGTCTAGTTGATTTGGACAACGTAGTCAAGATAACTTATAAAGGTATTCCTTCTTGTTTATTCCAGCTCAAAATTAGAACCGATAATGAAGGTAAAACTAAAATTGAGCCAGACCTAGATAACCATTATCAATTTAGCAATCGTCACTTAGGTACTTCTTCGCAATTTATTCCCCGTCCAAATGCGAAAAGCCAAACCGATGGCTATATTGTCTGTGTCGTGTTGACCTCCGATGAATTTTTAGCTCAGAGCGATCGCAATGATAACGATCCTGAATGGTCGCAAAATAGCGAGATTTGGATTTTTGACGCCCAAAAGCTGAATCAGGGGCCTTTATATAAATTGAGTCACCCCAGGCTAAATATTGGTTTTTCTTTCCATACGACCTGGATGCCGGAGGCAAAATCTCCGAGTCGTAAACTCGACTATGACGTGCGGAAAGATTACGAGTATCTAGTGCAGGATGTTATTGCTAACCAGCCAGAATTAGGCGATCGCATCCGCGAGCTATTCGATGAGGAAATATATCCTAATTTCGATTAGTCTGGATAACGACCGAGCTGTAAATTCCAACTTTAAACTCAATTGAGCGTATGGATATCCCTGCGCTCGGGCTGCGGTTTAATTTAAAATAAGCAACATGAGAATTTATGGCAACCGACAGCTTAAAACTGTCCCGGGACAACGAACTAGACCGACAGCAGCTAGGGTTAGAGAAGCGCTGTTTAACATCTGGCGCGATCGCATATCTGGCTGTAGCTGGCTAGATTTATGTGCGGGCAATGGTTCAATGGGGGCAGAAGCTCTCTGTCGTGGTGCGGCTAAAGTAGTGGGAATCGAGCAGTATGGCAAAGCCTGCAAGATAATTGAGTCGAACTGGCAGCAGGTAGCGCAACCCGAGCAGTCTTATGAGATTATTCAGGGGGATGTTCTGGTCAAGCTTAAAAAGTTAACGGGACGACAGTTTGACTGGATTTATTTCGATCCCCCTTACGATAGTTATTTATACTTGCCCGTGTTAAAAGCGATCGCCACTTTAGAATTAGTTCATCCAGAGGGGGCGATCGCTGTCGAGCATAACCCCAAGCTGTGGCAAGCAAAAGAAATAGCCGGTCTCGAACTATATCGCACCAAATCTTACGGTAATACCACCCTCAGTTTTTACGCTGTGGCCTGACCTATGGCAAAATCTCTCCCCGGTAAGCTAATTGTTAAAACTGGCAAATTTGTCTGGACGACTATGTGGCAGGTGATGATGTCCCAGCTAGCACCCCGCAGTAAGACAGGGGCATATATTCGCCCGGAGAGCCAGTTTAGAAATTCAATCGAACCTGATCCAGAGCACCTTTATCAACCAGCAGCTAATCGCTATCGTTTATATGTAGGCATGGGTTGTCCCTGGGCGCATCGGACCCTCGTTACTAGGGCTTTGAAAGGCTTAGAAGAAGCTATTTCGGTGTCGATTGTCTATCCCAGTCCCGATGCGGGAATTTGGGTCTTATCCGAGGCAGAGCTGGGTTGCAATACCGTGCCTGAGCTATATCAGCGAGCCAATCCTGGTTATCAAGGACGTTGTACCGTGCCAATCTTGTGGGATGACGATACTAAGACGATTGTCAACAATGAAAGTGCCGAGATTATCGAAATACTCAATCGTTCTTTTAACGAATTTTCCAGACAGCCATTAGAGCTTTATCCAAAAGAGTTTAAGGAGACGATAGATCGCTGGAATGACAGAATATACCACGCAGTCAACAATGGCGTTTATCGCTGTGGTTTTGCCCAGTCTCAAGAGGCATATGATGCCGCAAGTAGAGAGTTATTTACCACTTTAGACGAAATAGAAGAAGTTTTAGCGACCCAGCGCTATCTTTGTGGTGATCGCCTAACCCTAGCTGATATTAGGTTGTTTACGACCCTGTTCCGCTTTGATATTGTTTACTATGGCTTATTTAAGTGCAATCTACGAAGAATAGTTGACTATCAGCATCTTAGCGGCTACCTCCAAGATATCTATCAACTGCCGGGGGTAGCGGATACTTGCGACCGAGAAAGCGTCAAGCGGGACTATTATGGCAATCTCTTTCCTCTCAATCCTGGCGGCATTATTCCCCTCGGGCCAGATATTAGTGATTTGCAGTCCCCTCACGGTCGAGATAAATTTGGATAAACACCTTATCCCCAATTTAGTAAATTAAACATCGTCAAGTTAAACATCTTCCGACCATTCTTCATTAAGCTGTTGTTCATACAGATCCTGAAGGTTTTGTTTATTAACATTACGAGCCGTGCGGCGATATTTTTTAGTTTTTAGCTTGGGCTCATACTGGCTTTTACCCGCTCGCTTGACTTTCAATTTAAGAGTTGATTCTGCGTCTGGCTGTTGCTGTAGGGCTGTTTGCCGGGCGATCGCCTTTTCGAGAAAGTCGAGATAATATTCATATCGCTCCCAATCACCTCTGATCACGCAGTTGGGTTCATCGCGATGGGTACAGTTACTAAACTGACAGCTTCCCCGTTCTAATCTAGCTCTAGCCTCGGGAAAATACTGGGCTAAATTGCTCGGCAGACAGTCGAGATCGGGCTGATTGAATCCGGGGCTATCCGCCAATAAACCACCTCCCGGTAGTTCAAATAGCTCCACGTGGCGCGTCGTATGGCGACCTCGCTGTAACTTACCCGATACCTCGCCAATTCTGAGGTTAATAGCAGGAATCAAGAGATCGATTAGACTCGATTTACCCACCCCACTCGGCCCGGCAACTACGGTAATTTTACCCGTTAAGCGCGATCTTAAGCGATCGATACCGATGTCTTGAAGCACGCTAATAAAACTAGGTTCATAACCCCACCCAGTTAAACGTTCACACCACTGCTGTTGCTGTTTGGGGGTGATTAAGTCACATTTATTCAAACAAAGAATTAACTTTAGTTTGGTAGACTCAGCCTTAACCAAAAAACGACTGAGTTGCCAGGGGTCTAGATTGGGTTCTTCTAGGGCAAAAACTAGCAGAATTAGCTCTGCATTAGCAACGGGAGGACGCTGTAATTCGGTGCTGCGGGGGCGAACCTCGACAATTGCTCCCCTCGCATCCTGCCAATCGGGTTCTTCGACCAAAACGCGATCGCCTACCATGACTTTTTGCCCGATTTTTTTTAGTCGAGATCGTCTGGTGCAGAGTAAAGATTCGGTGTTCTCGCGATCGTCTAGCTTTACTTGGTAGAAGTTGGCTTGAACTGCAACCACCGTTCCCCAAATCGATTCATCGAGAGGCTTGAGGTGAACTTCATTCACGCTATTACAGGACGGCTGACGATCAGGGCAAAATAACCGTCTTGCTCGTTTAAAGCCTCAATGTGATACCCTTCCATCTTCAAGCTATCGGGTACCTGTTCGATCGGTTCACCCGGGTCGAGCCAAACCTCCAGCAATGAACTTGGGGGCAGCTGTTCTAAACGTAACTTAGTCCGAACAAAATTGAGAGGACAGGGGGTACCGCGTAAATCCAATTGAGCGTCGGCGCGGTCGGAGGTAGCGTTATCCGTACTTTGCGAATTGGCGGGATTCATTTCTGAAATAAACCTCCCAAGAAACCTTCTTTACTACCCTTGCCGATTGTTTCCCCTCTAACGACAGCTAATTTTTCGAGCAGCTCTCTTTCTTCGGAGTTAACCTTAGTGGGGATGGCAATTTTTACCGTAATTAGATGATTGCCACGACTGACGGGATTGCCCAATTTGGGGACACCTTTATTCTCTAAAGTTAAAACCGTATTGGGTTGGATACCTGGGGGAATAGTCAAATCTTCCTCGCCATCAACCGTATTCACCTTAATGTTACAGCCGAGAATCGCCTGAAGGTAGCCGATCGAAATCTCCGACCTGATATTAATTCCCTCACGGGTAAACTCTTTATCCGTTTCGACAAATAAATAGACATATAAATCTCCGGAGGTGCCGTTACGAACCCCCGCATCACCCTCTCCCGATACACGCAGGCGCGTGCCATTATCAACACCTGGGGGAATAGTAATTTTAAGATTCTTGGTTTCTTGTTGGCGACCAGCACCATGACAAGTACCACATTTCTCCTCGATTACCTGTCCAGTACCGTTACAGTTAGTACAGGCAGAAACCTGAGCAAAGCTACCAAACGGAGTCCGAGTCGCCCGGCGTACTTGCCCCGTACCGTTACATACGCTACAGGTCTTGACTCCCGTTCCTGGTTTTGCTCCAGTACCGTTACAGGTTTTACAAGATTCTAGGTGAGGGATTTTGATTTGTTTCTCACCACCAAAGACTGCTTCTTTGAAGTCGAGCTTGAGATCTAAGCGGAGGTCATCGCCACGAACTGGGCCATTACGACGGCGTGACTGTCCCTGACTGGTGCCAACTCCCCCACCAAAGCCGCTAAAGATAGTCTCGAAAATATCGGCAAATCCGCCCATATCGCTATAGTCGAATCCTGAACCGCCTCCTGCTGCTCCGCCAACTCCAGCTTCGCCAAAGCGATCGTATCGGCTGCGAGTCTCTGGTTCAGAAAGCACTTCATAGGCACGATTAATTTCTTTAAACTTTTCCTCTGCTCCTGCTTCTTTGTTGACATCGGGATGATATTGACGCGCAAGTCGGCGATAAGCGCGTTTTAACTCATCTTTATCTACATCGCGGGATACGCCCAGGATTTGATAGTAGTCCTCTGCCATAAAATCTTGATTTTTTCCTATGGTTTATAGATCGTACTTTAGCAAAATCAGTAGCAGTAAACATAGTACGGTTACTACTAAGAGACGAGTTATTTTGATCTCATTTCTCTTTTTTAGCTTGCCAAGACGATCAATAGCTATATTTTTAGTTTTTTATGTTGTGTCGGCTCAATCTACCGATTCGTAATCATCGTCAGCTTCATCTAAGCCCAAATCGATACCGCCTTCAATATTGGCATTATGAGACATGCTGACTACCGCTTTAACGCTACTTTCACTATTTAAATCCATTTCTGTCTTGGCCTCGGCAAAATCATCTTCATCAAAATCATCAAAGACAAATGCGTCGTTTTCATCAGCATTCTTCTGTTGATAAACATCTGTTCCTATTTCTAGCAGTGTTTGGCGCAGACGTTCGAGAATATCAGAAATCTCATTCAGAGTTGTGTGAGGGCTATTGCAGGCAATATTAAACTCTTCCTTAACTCGCGCAATTTTAGCTTTATATTCATCGCGGATCAGGTCGCCCTGATCGTTTAAGGTCGAATCGTAGTTGTAGATTAAGTTCTCGGCCTGATTTTTTAGCTTAGCCAGCTCAATATTACGGCGATCGAGGTCGGCAAACTCATTTGCTTCCTGGCGCATCCGTTCTACTTCGCTGGAGCTCAATCCTCCTGTATTGCTTATTGTAATTCTCTGCTGCTTTCCGGTGCCTTTATCCTGTGCTGAAACCTGTAAGATCCCGTTGACATCGATTTCAAACGCTACTTCGATTTGCGGCATGCCTCGGGGCGCGACGGGAATTCCTGTCAATAGGAACTTACCCAGACTTTTGTTGTCTTTGGCCATCGCCCGTTCTCCCTGTAGCGCATGGATTTCAACGGTGGTTTGCCCATCTGCTGCCGTCGAGAAAATCTGCGATTTGCTGGTGGGAACAGTGGTATTTCTTTCGATAATTTTGGTAAACACCTCCCCCAGGGTCTCAATCCCCAATGATAGAGGGGTAATATCCAGCAACAAAACATCTTCTACCTCGCCCCCAAGGACTCCAGCCTGAATTGCTGCTCCTGCGGCTACCGCTTCGTCTGGATTAACCGAGCGATCGATCTGCATTCCGTCAAAAATGGTTTTAATTGCGGCATGAACGGCAGGAATGCGAGTTGAACCACCTACCAAAATAATGCGATCTATTTCCCGAGGCTGTAAATCCGCATCTTTTAGAGCCTGTCTGACCGGCTCTAGGGTTTTTTGAATCAAATCTTTGGATAATTCTTCAAACTTAGCCCGGCTTAACTCTAGCTCGATGTGTTTAGGACCAGTCTCATCCGCAGTAATAAAAGGTAGATTAATTGAAGTTGTTGGAGCGGCAGAAAGCTCAATTTTGGCTTTTTCAGAAGCTTCGCGCATGCGTTGCAACGCCATCTTATCGGTTCGGAGGTCGATTTCTTCCTGAGCATAAAAAGTTTTGATCATCCAGCGGACGATGACATTATCAAAATCATCACCCCCGAGGTGGTTATTGCCCGCTGTAGCCTTAACTTCAAATACGCCATTACCAAGCTGTAGAATTGAAACATCAAAAGTTCCACCTCCCAAGTCAAAGACTAGGATATTCTCTTCTCGATCCTGTTTATCCAGACCATAGGCTAGAGCCGCCGCAGTCGGTTCGTTAACAATCCGTAATACTTCCAGCCCCGCGATCGTACCGGCATCTTTAGTTGCCTGTCTCTGAGCATCGGTAAAATAGGCAGGCACGGTAATAACTACTTCGCTAACGGGCTCGCCCAAGAAGCTTTCTGCATCGGTCTTTAACTTTTGCAGAATCATGGCCGAGATTTCTTGAGGAGTGTAGTTCCTGCCTTTAATCTGGACATCAACAGTATCGTCTCTACCGGGAGTGCACTTGTAGGGAGTTCGCGATCGCTCTTCTTCCGTATCTTCCCAACGGCGACCAATAAATCGCTTAATGCTATGAACAGTATTCTGAGCATTAGTAACTGACTGCCTTTTTGCCAGTTGACCGACTAGACGCGTATCACCCTTAGCAAATGCCACCATACTGGGGGTAGTACGTGCACCTTCAGAATTAGCAATAATTATAGGCTTGCCCCCTTCGAGCACAGCAACGCAACTGTTGGTAGTTCCCAGATCGATACCGATAACTTTTGCCATAGTGCTTAGGCAGTAACTTTCATCTACTTATAAATTACAAGGAAGCTGACAGAAAAGCTTGGGGTACTTATCGGCATACTGCAATGCCGGATAACTTAGGCTCCGAGCGAGCTCTCTATTTGGGTAAAAACTCGTGTATTGGAGTCACCTAATTATCATTTTCAGCGTTTTCTGTCGTTTTCTGTTCCGAAGTTATCACAGGTTCTTGAGGAACAGCAACTTTAACCATGGCATGTCGTAAGATCGTTTCGCCTAAAACATAACCCCGCATCAGCTGTTCGATTACCGTTCCTTCAGGATACTCATTTGTTGCCTCCCGAAGCATTGCCTCATGATAGTTAGGGTCAAATTCTTTTCCTTCCGGACGCATTGCTGCCACTCCCATTTTTTTGAGACATTCGACCAGAGTTTTATACACTCCTTGATAGCTAGAGTGAATGGCTTTTTCGGCATCACTTTCCGGCTTTAGCTGAGTTCTAGCGCGCTCAAAATTATCGATTACAGGCAGTAGTTCAGTAATTACATTTTTTTTAACCTGCACCTCTAAATTTTCTTTTTCCTTCGTAGTTCGACGACGGAAATTTTCAAAATCGGCGGCTAAACGAGCATATTGCGCTTTGGCC
>JBCBIN010000099.1:0-10026 GCA_038524555.1 Cyanobacteria bacterium J06623_7
CAACACAAAGATCGAATACTTCCTGAAGTTGACGATCCATGCTTTCGTCATAGCCCCACAGGAGACGATTGCCCCAGGCCCAGGTGCCGCAACCCATGCGGGGTAAGATTAGTTCTTTCGTACTTGCCATAATAACTTCTTATTTTAATTTGATAAGATGTAACCATTAAATCGGCTAAAATTAGCGGAATTAAGCGTAAGTTACCAGAAAATAACAGCATCGCGGTAGAAATTTATTCGGCTCCAGTTCCCCCAACAGGCGATCGCCAATCAGATATGAACAACCAACTCCCATTAGGTTCGGTGATTCAAGGTTCGTTAACCAAAGGTTTAGAAATCAGGCTCCACCCCGATATATCGGTGGAAGACATGCGGGTAGGGAAGTTTTTGGTGGTGCAGGGAACCAGATCGCGCTTTTTTTGTCTATTGACCGATGTTTCTTTGGGCTGTTCGAGCGATCGCATTATTGCCAATCCCCCGCCTATTGACGATACTTTTTTGCGGGACGTGCTGGCAGGAAGTGGCACTTACGGTACGGTGGCGCTATCGCCCATGCTAATGTTTACACCGACGGCTACCAAGGGCGATCTTCCTAGCCTACCCATCGATCCAGATTTTGATACTAATACCAGTCTGGGTTCGATGCAGGCAAATACCAATGCCGATATGGAGTTACTACCCGTTAAGACTATTCCTGCCCACTTTAGTCAGGTTTACGAAGCTACGGAGCATGATTTCCGCAGCGTTTTTGGTTGGGAAGACGATCCCTTTCGCCGTAATTTTTCCGTAGGTAGACCTCTAGATATGGACGTGCCTGTCTGTATCGATCTTGATCGCTTTGTGGAAAGAAGTAACGGCATTTTTGGTAAATCGGGAACCGGTAAATCTTTTCTCACTCGTCTATTGCTATCGGGCATTATTCGTAAGGATGCAGCGGTCAACCTGATGTTTGATATGCACTCCGAATACGGTTGGGAAGCCATGAAAGAAGGCAAGGAGGTTAGTACCGTTAAAGGTTTGCGACAGCTATTTCCGGGCAAGGTAGTGATGTATACTCTCGACCCCGAATCGACCAAACGGCGGGGAGTTAGAGATGCCCAAGAGCTTTATCTAAGCTACGATCAAATTGAAATTGCCGACCTCAAGCTAGTCTCCGCCGAACTAGGTTTATCCGAAGCAGCGATGGACAATGCCAATATTCTCTACAACGAATACGGCAGAAATTGGATTATGCGCCTGCTGGACATGACCAATGAAGATATTAAGTTATTCTGCGAACAAAAGGGTCATGCTGGTTCGATCTCCTCCCTACAGCGTAAGCTACAGCGCTTTGATACTTTAAAATATATTCGCTCTGCCTGTCCCCACAACTATATTGATCGCCTGATTCAAGATTTAGCGGCGGGTAAAAGCGTAATTATTGAATTTGGTTCCCAGTCCAACATGCTTTCTTATATGCTGGCAACCAATATGATTACCCGGCGGATTCACTCTAGCTACGTCAAACAGGCAGACCATTTCCTTCAAACCAAAAATCCCCTCGACAAGCCCAATCAGCTAGTCATTACTATTGAAGAGGCACACCGCTTTCTCGATTCGAGTATCGTCCATCAGACCATTTTTGGGACGATCGCCAGGGAGATGCGAAAATACTTTGTAAGCTTGCTAGTGGTCGATCAACGTCCCTCGGGCATTGATAATGAGGTTATGTCTCAGATTGGTACTCGCGTCACCTGTTTACTGAACGATGAGAAAGATATCGATGCTATCTTTACCGGGGTATCGGGCGGAGCAAACTTAAAGTCCGTCCTGGCAAAACTAGATTCCAAGCAACAAGCCTTGCTCTTAGGTCATGCTGTACCAATGCCCGTCGTTGTTAGAACTAGAGCCTACGATGCTCAATTCTATCGGGAGATTGGCTGTACCGACTGGGAGGATATGCCCAGCGAAGAAGTTTACGCCGCCGCCGAGATTGCTAAAGCTGACTTAGGATTTTAAGCATTGCTGGTTTTTAGTAAAATTACACGTCTAACGTGAATCAAAAAATCTTGAAACCCTCTAAATACGTTCTCCAAAGATAAAATCTTCTGGCTTGCATATCTAAGAAACTCAAATTTTAAAGTTTTTCTGAGAGCTAAGAGCTAAAAACTAGCAAGCTCGAACGAAACTAATCCACATCAGGCGTATTATGGAATAACACATTCCTTCACAGAGACAAATTGGTTAAAGAACTTCGTCATCCCTGGGTTAAAACTGCTGCTGAAGCCAAGGTAATTCAACTAGAGTTATGCGATCGGGTGATCACCACCGATGAGCTAGGCAAAGTAAAGTACGTGGCGGGAGTTGATATTGGTTTTGAAAATAACTATGCCATTTCTAAAGCTGCGATCGCTGTCTTAACTTATCCCGAACTGGAATTAGTCGAACAGGCGATCGCCCGGATTCCCACCGCCTTTCCCTACGTGCCTGGATACCTTTCTTTTCGCGAAATTCCCGCAATTTTAGCTGCTTTCCCAAAATTAAACATTACCCCCGATTTAATTCTTTGTGATGGTCAGGGATACGCCCATCCACGCCGCTTGGGATTAGCCTGTCACCTGGGTATTCTGCTGGATCTGCCGACTATCGGCGTAGCTAAATCTCTCTATATTGGCAAACATGAAAAAGTTCCCCTCAGTAAAGGTAGCTGGCAACCATTAAAGGACAAGGATGAAACAATCGGCGTAGCATTGCGATCGCGTACCAAGGTCAAGCCCATCTATGTCTCCATCGGTCATAAAATCAGTCTACCAACGGCGATTAATTATGTAATGGGCTGTTTGACTAAATATCGCCTCCCCGAAACTACTAGATGGGCGGATAAGCTGGCTTCTCATACCCCAAATAACTAGTAAACGAGAAGGCTTAGAGCTATATGCAAAGAGGCTTAACGCGCACTAATTTTACCAACCAGGCTAAACATAAAAGAGCGCCCGATTAGCAGTAGTAAGATCGGGGGACACATCCTCAAGAATGCCCACTCGTTCGGGAACGCTGCCCGGTTCAAGATAGAGAAGATTAGCTAAGGTAGTGCCGCTACCATCGGTATAAAAAGTTAGGTCGTACATACTGCGATCTCCCTGAAGCTGAATTGTGTCCTGATCGAAATCAAAACCGCGAATCAAAGCATAGTCAGTATCGCCACCGGTATTGGGATTGCGGTCGTTATAGAACATGCGATCGCGATCGCCCAGAATCAGAAAATCGCTACCTGCACCGCCAATCAAGGTATCTTGTTCCCCTAGCTGCACCTCTAAATTACCGTAGTTGGTGCCAATTAAAGTATCGTTACCCAGTCCACCTTCAAGCAGGTCGTTTTGCGTACCGCCTAGCAGCAGATCGTTACCTTCATCTCCCACCAGTCGATCTTGGTTGTCATCCCCATTAAGCTGGTCATTTCCCAACCCACCGATAAGGGTATCGTTATTACTACCGCCATTGAGGGTATCATTACCCCCATCGCCTAGCAGGGAGTCGCCACCAGCTTCGCCATTAAGAATATCATTGCCATCGCCACCAATGAGAGTATCGTCGCCGCTATTCCCAGAAATCATGTCGTCAACCGCAGTACCAACAATGCGATCGCTGAAGGGAGTGGCTAGATCGTTAGGGTCAGTAACTGGTGCTTCTCCTACATAAACAAATGTCGAACTTTGGAGGGTCAAACCCGGCATAACATTGTTAATAATGCCAATTAGTTCGAGTTTCGAACCAGGTACTCGATGGAAAATATTAGCTCGAGCTTGTCCGAGCCGATTAGTATAGAAAAAGAGTCGGTAGGAATCAGGATCTCCGTTGAGTTGAATTTTATCCCGAGTCAAATCAAAATCGCGTATAAAAGCATAGTCGGTTCGACCTATAGTTTGCGAATTGAGATCGCTATAGTAAACTCGCTTTTCGTCACCAAAAATAAATAGATCGCTGCCTGCATTGCCAACTAATGTATCTTGTTCTCCTAGCTGGACTAGATCGTTATTGGGGTCAGTACCGTTAAGCGTGTCGTTAGCGTCACCACCCTGTAGCAGATCGTTATCCGTGCCGCCAAACAAAGTATCTTCTCCTAAACCGCCAAATAGCCGATCTTGATTGTTACCACCCTGTAGCAGATCGTTATCCTTACCGCCAAACAGAATATCGTTATTGTTTCCTCCGGTAAGAACATCCTCTCCTCGTCTGCCAAACAGAGTATCGCTGCCGTCATCCCCGGCTAGAGTATCATTACCGGCTTTCCCATCAATCGTGTCATCACCGCTCAAACCGAAAAGGCGATCTCCAAAAACTGTACCGTCTAACTTATCGTTATAGGGTGTTGCCTGAATAAATTCGATCGGCGATGGAGGAGTCCCAAAAATTGTATAGACTGTCCCCTCTCGGCTATATTCACCACTTTGATTTACCTCAGGAGCACTGATAATTAAATCGTACGCACCATCATTATTGAGATCGCCACTGCTAATATCGCTACCAAGCAAATCCCCCGGGTTAACTCCTGCAATTTTGATGCCTTCATTCGGGTTGAGGTTGCCCAAGTCCAAGGTCGATGTAAAGCCACTAGCTTTACCAAAGATAATGTAGGCTTCACCCCTGCGATCGCTATATTCAAAGCCATAGGCGCTGACAGTTTCGCCCCCCTCACTCCCCCCAATAAAAAGATCGTCGATACCGTCCCCATTGAAGTCCCCTGCGCTAACAGTATTACCCAAACCAGAGTCATTATTGAGCCCGGTAAGACTAAAACCATTGTTGCCATCAAGATTACTGAGGTCAAACTGAGTGCCAAAACCATCTCTGCGACCAAATAAAACGTAAGCCCGACCTTCATGGGTATATTCTCCACCGACAGAAGCGTTTGCCGCCCCGATTATTAAATCTTCAATCCCGTCACCATTAAGATCGCCGGCGTTACTAACATCACTACCTAAGTTATCTTCAATACCTTCTCCCGTTAGCAAGAAACCATTATTACCGTTAATACCATCCCTCAGATTAAAACGAGAACTAAACCCATCCCGACGACCGAACAAAACATATACTTCCCCTCGCTGGTCGCTATTCCCCTCAGCAAAAGGACTATCTAAAACATCTCCCGCATTAGGCGCTGCAATAATTAGATCGTCAAGACCATCACCGTTGATATCTCCTGCACTGCTTAAAGCACCACCTAAACTATCGTTGGCATCTTTGCCATCAACAATAAAACCATTGCTACCATTAAGATTAAAGAGATTAATCCGCGACTCAAAACCGTTGCGATCGCCAAATAAAACGTAAACTTCCCCCCGGCGATCGCTATAGCTAAAGCCGTTACTATTGCTAATTCTGCTTCCCCCACCGACGGCACTAACCGCTAGGTCGTCAATGCCATCACCATTAATATCTCCACCGCTGCTAACCGCCGTACCCAATAAATCTTCGGCATCAATACCTTTAATAATAAACCCATTGCTGCCATCTAAAGTCTGCAGATCAAAGTCGGCACCAAAACCAGCTTGGCGACCAAAGATTACATAGGCTTCACCATTATTTTCGCTGTAGCTATAGCCATAACTACTGACCTGTAACCCCGCTTGAGGGGCGCCCACAACTAAATCATCGATGCCATCACCGTTAATATCTCCGGCGGCGACGGCCTCACCTAAATTGTGCTGTTTATCTAGTCCAGACACCCTAAAACCATTATTCCCGTCCAGATTATCTAGGTTGAGGGGATTCTCAAAACCACTCTGACGACCAAAAACCACGTAGGCTTCACCCCGGCGATCGCTATCAAAATAGCTATAGGCATCGGTACTGACTATCCCCGCATCGGTGGTAGTTACGACTAAATCATCAATACCATCACCATTAATATCTCCTGCGCCGTAAACTTCACTCCCTAAGCGATCGCCCGTTGCTTGTCCGGGAATAATGAAGCCGGCGTTAGTAGAATTTTCTAGATTTGATAAGGAGATATTCAAAATGTTGCCTCTTAAATAAATAGCAAAAATAAGAAATTGACTGATTTTCCCAATACTTTTTCCTTTTTTAAGCGATAAATCTCAATCTGTATAGCTTGAAATTACAAATCGAAGAGGCAGAATTGAGCTTTAGCTACTTTTTAGCAGCGAAAATAGTTAAAGTTTTATTAAAGCTTATATGTAATCCAAATTATGAAATATCAGGTCGTTTACGACAGCAAGTGCAATCTCTGCGCGACTTTTGCCCAGCTTTTAAAACAATTTGATCGCGAACAAACCTTTACCTACCTACCGATGCAGGATGAAACAAAATTAGCTCAATACGGTATTACTCCCGCCGACTGCGAAGCGGGCATGATTTTAATCGATAATCACAATCCCGACCAACAATGGCAGGGTAGCGCAGCCGCCGAAGAAATTGCTCGTTTGTTGCCTTTAGGAGAAGCCTTTATTGCTGCCTATCGCGCAATTCCCGGAATGAAGTGGTTAGGCGATCGTAGCTACGAACAAATTCGCGACCATCGTTACGAATGGTTTGGCGAAAGGACTAACTCCGAACCAATTTAGCTGTCCGTATTTTTGGCCTCTGCAGCTATTTCTAAAAATAAAAAAGAGCCATCAATTCGATGACTCTAATCAAAATAATTTTTCCTAGTTTGGCCGATTTACCAAGATCAAGAACAGCATGTTGTACTGATCAACGTTGAGGAATTATCTAGGCAAGAAATAAGTTATCTGTAGTCAGACTATCCAAAGCAACATTTTCCAGAGTTACAGTGTTTCCATCTCCTAAATCAAAGATAGTATTACTATCGATTTCTGTGGCTGCACCAAAGACCGATCCAGCATCATTAAAGATGGCACTAAAGTCGAGAATATCGCCGCTGTTAAAATCAGTGATTGTGTCTAAACCAGAGCCTAGTTCAAAGACAAAGATATCGTTACCCGCACCACCAATTAGGGTATCGTCTCCACCCTCACCATTGAGGATGTCATTGCCACCCTGACCGTTGAGAACATTGGAGAAACTGTTGCCGCTGATGGTGTCATTTCCGGCATTAGAACCATTAATGTTTTCAAACCCAGTTAGGGTATCTCCTAAAGAGGAAATCGCATCGCCGTTGTCGTCTAAATCGACCGAAACCGCGCCACCTGCTGAAAACAGTGCTAGGTCAGTACCTTCACCACCATCGAGAATATCTGCTCCACCAAAAGAGTGAATCGTATCGTTACCCGCACCGCCAATCAAGACGTTGACTTCATTATTGCCAAATATAGCGTCGTTGAAGTCAGAACCAATCACGTTCTCAACATCATCTACTTCTTCTAAGGCTTGACCTCCGGCGGCGGGAGGCGCATCGAGAATCGCTCCATCTTGGCTGGGGGCACCATTAGCTCCGGCACTGTTAACATCGAGGTCGATAATTACACCTTCGCTCGCACTAGAGAAGTCTACCGTATCGATACCTTCACCACCGTCGATGCGATCGATACCCGCACCACCAATCAGAGTATCGTTGCCGTCTAAGCCTTCTAAAATATTGTCTGACTCATCACCAATGATTACGTCGGCATCATTAGAACCAACAACGTTTTCAATATCGATTAAAGCATCTGTTTCTTCAATAGCAATTAGACCGTCACTTCCTGCATCAGTAAATATATCCACCACCACGGGTCCATTCGCACCGGCAGGGGCATTATGAAGGTGAATTGGGCTTAAAGTTCCATTACCGATGTTTACGGGTAACAAATCTGCCTGATTGAGTCCGCTAATGGAAACAGCAGTACTGTAGGAGACAGAGCCATCTTCAGAGACTGTAAATGTCGCAGTGGCGGTACCAAAGGCATCCGTAATGACAGGTTCGTCTTGAACTTCTTGGTCGCCGCTTAAATTACTGCTAAAGATTACCGTTCCCACACCATTGGCATCACGATTATCGGCAAATAGTTCCAGTTGACCCCGTAATTCGCCCCCGGGGAAATCGCTAGCGTGGAAATTGAAATAGAGATTACCATCGATTCCTTCGGTAACGATAGTGTTCGGATCGATACCATCATTGGGATTGACCAAAATCTGCTCGGCGATCGCAATTTCAAAACCAGTTTCACGTTGAGCATTACCAGCAGAGAGATCGACATTTACCCCAACATCGATGTCATCAAAGCGCACGGTATCGCTACCCGCGCCGCCAGTAATAGAATCATTTCCTAAACCGCCAGTAATTTCAACACCTTCGTCAGAATTCTGCACGAAAATGTCGTCACCATCTCCTAAAACTACGCTGCCGTCCAAGTTAGCATTGTTTTCGACGTTAACCTGACCGCGTGCGCCAGTGGCATCAATAGCCAAACCGTTACCGCCGCTAATCGTACCGTTGTTAACAATCTGTCCGTTAAAAATAACGCCTTCTTCTACCTTAATACCTGCCTCTTGTTCGGAAGAGATCGTACCATCGTTATTAACGTTGCCACTAAAGGTTGCCTCCTCTAAGCCAGAACCAACAAAGAAGCGAACACCGCTGGGGTTTTGCTCCGTACCTCGTGCCTGAATCAAACCACTGTTATTAATGTTGGCAGAAGTTTCAAGATCGTCGCCGAAAGCACCAGTCGAGCCCACCTGAACCGAAACACCGCTACCAGAATTGCCTTCACCAGCATCAATTAAACCTGAGTTGTTGAGAGTAGCATTTTCAGTTGTCCCATCGAAGTAAACCGTACCGTTACGCTGGTTATCCGTACCCAAGATGGCTCCCGAATTATTCACGATTAAGCCGTTACCATCGATGTTAACCGCACGACTATCGGAGGAAACTAACCCGGAGTTATTAAATTCTCCTCCCGTATGGTCGGCACCGCCATCACCGACAGGATTACCAAAATACACGCCGTTTTGCGTTCCTTCAATCGTGCCCGTGTTGTTGAGACGACCGTGGAAGGAAACACCGTTAACTGCATGAAAACCAGCTGTAGAACCCGTAACATTTTCTCCCGAGGAAATTAAACCGGAGTTATTGACTTCTCCAGTAAAGGTAGCAGGGGCAAAAGTCACCCCACCCTCGGCGTTTGTTCCGCGCACGCCTTCTAAGCGAATCCCATCTCCTGCCTGGGGACTAGTAGGCGCTAAAGCTTCTCCATCTTCGGCGCGTCCCTGAATTAAACCGGAGTTATTAATCGTGGCGTTAACTGCTTCCTCGCCTAAAGAGAGAGAAACCGCCGCGCCGTTGTTACCTTCTCCGGTATCGATTAAACCGCTGTTATTAATAGTGTAGTTGTTAGCAGTATCGTCGGCATAAATCGTACCGTTACGCTGGTTATCCGTACCCAAGATGGCTCCCGAATTATTCACGGTTAAGCCGTTACCATCGATATTAACCGCACGACTATCGGAGGAAACTAACCCGGAGTTATTAAATTCTCCTCCCGTATGGTCGGCACCGCCATCACCGACAGGATTACCAAAATACACGCCGTTTTGCGTTCCTTCAATCGTGCCCGTGTTGTTGAGACGACCGTGGAAGGAAACACCGTTAACTGCATGAAAACCAGCTGTAGAACCCGTAACATTTTCTCCCGAGGAAATTAAACCGGAGTTATTGACTTCTCCAGTAAAGGTAGCAGGGGCAAAAGTCACCCCACCCTCGGCGTTTGTTCCGCGCACGCCTTCTAAGCGAATCCCATCTCCTGCCTGGGGACTAGTAGGCGCTAAAGCTTCTCCATCTTCGGCGCGTCCCTGAATTAAACCGGAGTTATTAATCGTGGCGTTAACTGCTTCCTCGCCTAAAGAGAGAGAAACCGCCGCGCCGTTGTTACCTTCTCCGGTATCGATTAAACCGCTGTTATTAATAGTGTAGTTGTTAGCAGTATCGTCGGCATAAATCGTACCGTTACGCTGGTTATCCGTACCCAAGATGGCTCCCGAATTATTCACGGTTAAGCCGTTACCATCGATATTAACCGCACGACTATCGGAGGAAACTAACCCGGAGTTATTAAATTCTCCTCCCGTATGGTCGGCACCGCCATCACC
>JBCBIN010000100.1:0-9943 GCA_038524555.1 Cyanobacteria bacterium J06623_7
GAGTCGTTTGTGGTGTTACCCGACACAGCACAAGCTCGAACAAATAGTTCTCTAGTTGCATCCTCTGAATTTGATAATGTTGAGATTTCCCAACCCCAGGGTATAACCTTACGTAAAACGGTGAAAGGAACCTCTCGAAAAGACATTATCGCCACAGCAACTGAATTCCGCCAAGAAGTCAGCGACGTCAGAAAACTCAACCAAGAAGGATATAAAGCATCAGCACAAGAACTATATGATGTCCTGATTAGACCAATTGAGGCAGAGCTAGAGGCTCATGACATTGACGTTCTGGTTTTTTCGATGGATTCTGGTTTACGCTTGCTGCCCCTGGCGGCACTTCATGATGGAGAACAGTTTTTAGTTGAGAAATATGCCATGGGTATAGTTCCCAGCTTCGGCTTAACAGATACCCGTTATGTGAGCCCAAAGGGCAGTTCTATCTTAGCTATGGGCGCATCTGAGTTTGAAGAACAGGTTGCCCTGCCAACTATGCCTTTAGAGCTACAGACTATCGTTAGTAATCCCCGTCAGGGAGAATCATTTCTCAACGAACAGTTTACTATTCGTAATTTCGTCGCCCAGAATAGCGGCGAAGCACCATTTTCTATTATTCATCTGGGCACCCATGCCGAGTTTAAAGCCGGAGAAATGAGCGATTCCTACATCCAGTTTTACGATGATAAGCTCAAAATCCCCCAGCTACAGAAGCTATCGGAGGAACTAGGCTGGAATAGTGATGCGACCCCTATCGAACTGTTGGTTCTTAGTGCCTGTGAGACGGCTTTAGGAGATAAAGAAGCAGAATTGGGTTTTGCGGGTCTGGCAGTACAGGCTGGGGTAAAGTCGGCTTTGGCTAGTCTCTGGTACGTCAGCGATCTAGGTACTTTGGCTTTGATGGGCGAGTTTTACGATCGCCTAGATGATACCTTAATCAAAGCAGAAGCACTGCGGCAAACTCAGCTAGAAATGTTGGGTGGTAACGTTATGGTCGATAATAAGCAAGTTAGCTTATCTAGTGGTGCAGAGCTACCCCTACCAAGTGATTTTCCCGACGGCACCCTGTCTTTAGATCATCCTTATTTCTGGTCTTCATTTACTTTGATTGGGAACTGGAATTAACTGTTTAAGGCTATCTTGAATCGGAGTTTATTTTTCCAGACGAATAACATACCACTGTAAATAGCGATCGCTGCCGACATCGAGTTCAAAGTAGTTATCCATCAAGTGTTGAGCTTGAGATTCTGGTGATTCAAACTGTTCTAGTTCTCTGGGAATAATTATTTCTGGTTGCTGCAATAGTTCGAGTAGCTTGCTTTTTAGTTCGACGGCGCTCATGAACTGCTCTTCCCGGTCTGATTCGAGGACAATATAGCCATCCTCTTGGTACATGATTGCATCTGGCATGGTTAATCGGAGTTTATCTATCTATTTATAGGATTACTTGATTTTGTGCAGAGACGCAAAAATACCGAGGGAAATTTAGAGACAGTTTGTTCTTAGCGGTTTTTGACCAATCAAGCAAAAATTAGATTATCGATCTCCCTGCATCACAAGTATGACTAATTCTAATCCGCTACTGAGGTTACCCTATGAATCGATGCTAGAAGATTTGGGGGATGACTATTACGATCTGGTGGCGGCGGCGGAATTTCCCCGTCATGTGCTGCGTTTTCGCAACGATCGCCTATTACCACTGTTGGGCTTAAAGCCAGATACTGTCGCCGATGATGATTTTATTGCTGCCTTCGGTAAGTTTCAAGGGGTGAAGCCTTTTTTGGCGCTACGATATCATGGCTATCAATTTGGCGAGTATAATCCCTTTCTGGGGGATGGTAGGGGCTTTTTATACGGTCAGGTTCGAGGCGCAGACGGTAATTTATACGATCTGGGAACAAAAGGCTCTGGTCGGACTCCCTACTCACGGACGGCAGATGGTAGATTGACTCTTAAAGGGGGAGTGAGAGAAGTTTTAGCCGCAGAAGCACTATTCAGATTGGGGGTAAATACCTCCCGCTGTCTGAGCTTAATCGAAACGGGAGAATCCCTCTGGCGGGGAGACGAACCCTCTCCTACCCGTTCTTCGGTCATGGTGCGGCTGAGCCAGACTCACCTTCGCTTTGGCACTTTTGAACGACTCCACTACCTGAAAAGACCGGATTTGATTCAGAAGTTGTTAGACCGGGCGATCTCCGTTTACTATCCCGAGATTACCGACGATAGTGAAGATAAATACCAGCAATTTTATGCTCACTTAATCGAAAGAGTTGCTCAACTAGCGGCTCAGTGGATGGCAGCCGGCTTTTGTCATGGGGTACTCAATACCGATAATATGTCGATTGCGGGAGAGAGCTTTGATTATGGTCCCTATGCTTTTATTCAGACTTATGATGCTCGCTTTACGGCAGCGAGTTTTGATTACGGTGGACGCTATAGCTATGGCAATCAGCCCCATATTTGCCGCTTTAATTTAGAACTGCTTCAAGAACCCTTAGCCATGATTACCGAGCGATCGCCGTTGGAGGTAGAACTAATTCAGTTTGACGAACTCTATCAGCAATATTATCAACAGCTAATGCTACAAAAACTGGGCTTGAAGTTTGAACAAGAGGATATCTTGCCTCCGAGTCTTGGGGCAGAACTATTAACCCAGACTATATATATGTTGAGAGATACGGAAATTGCCTACCATGGCTTCTTTGCCGAATTAGCCCGAGAATTTTCTCCCACCTGGCAACAAAACAGTGACTCGATCTTGGCCCATGCTACTTTTGCTTCCCAGATAACCTCAGACTGGCGACGGGTTTACCAACGGTGTCTCCAACAGCTAACCGATAGGGCAATTACGACGATGAGCGATCGCCTAAAGGCATATAATCCTCAGACCGTTTTACTACGCCCGCAAATTGAATCGGTTTGGCAGTCCATTAGTGAGTCGGACGATTGGCAACCCTTCAAAGACTTACTACAGCAGCTACAGCAATAATCTTACGGTCTAGCTATATCTTAAAATCTTTAGACAACCCGATTGGAGCTATCTTTACTGACATGCACGAACTGCATAAATACCTTTTGGAAATGCTTACAGCCTCTAACCAAACAGAAGATAATAATGCTCAATACCTGATAGTTGAACACGAGAGTTAAATCGCGATTATTAGCGGCGATCGCACCCAAGATCAGAAGATAGATTAGTAAATAAAAGAAATAGCGCGGAAAATACATGGGCCAGTCGCTATCTTTACCACCCATATAGCGATATAAAACATACTGAATCGAACGAGTTAATATTTTACTCACCAACAAAACTAAACCCACCGTATTGGTCGTCAAGATAGTTAGATAACCACAGTAACGGCAAGCCTGTAACAGCAGATAAAACCAGACTCGACTCTGTTTATTGATGTGATTGTAAATATGAAATAAAAATCTCAAAGCTAGCAGAAACCCAAACCAGAGCATCAAACTGTGAGAGACATTAAACAAACCGCGATCGTCAGCCGGAAATAAAGCTAAATTAAGCTTACCCCCAACACCGAGAGCGTCGTAATTAAGAAAAGCAATTCCTAAAACCGAAAGTACGACAGCCCACAACCATGGTTGCCAGAGTTGGAAGGAATATTCATAAGAATTATAGTTATAAGACAATACCGCCTTATCTTCAAACTTCTCGCCGATAATATCGTTTTCTATATAGCCAATTTCATAAACACACCAAAAAGCAATCTGGAGCAAAAATAACCCCAAAGCATTAGGCAGAGGATGATTACTGATAAAGGTAAACGATAACAACAAAATAATAAAATCTTCGCCCAAGATACTAAATAAAAAGTACTTTTTATCTGGTCTTTTTACTTTTTCCGAATAAAGAAGAGGTATGTAAATTTTCACTTTAAATGTATATAAAGACCTGTGTTTGGCGAATACTGTTCGTCATGCTTCAATCTTCACGTCTTTTAGTTTTGGATTGGTTGTCAATCCCCATCGAACACACTTCCATATACCAACTTACTTGATGAATAATTTAGTTTGACTATTTTATTGCCATCAAAGCGGCTGTCTATATAGCGAGTGTCTAACCAGACGGACAAGCACATTAATAACACAATAATGTATTTCTGACTAACTCTATTTAAGCTCAACTCAGCCTAAAATACGGTTTGCCAATAGTTTACCCCAGTCAGGGTCTTAGCTTTTTGAGCGACTTTTTTACTATCGTGAATTTTTAGGGAATAAATCTTCGGAATTCGATTGAAACAAAAATCAGTTAGGGGAAAAGATTTCGCTATTTAATAAAAATTTATTTAATAGAGATTATTAATAGGAATATTTTATCTGTTGTAGTAACTGCGATGAAGTATTAGTTGTGACAGATGACAGGGTGACATACAGTCGTTTTGATTTATTTTGAGAGATTTCTAGCCCAGCTCTTCTTGCAGCATATTTTGGTAGATTTGGGGCAGCAGATCGCTCATCGAATTGGTTTCAATACCATAGCCTAAGCTCGTCCAGGTTCCAGAAAGCAATCGTAGTACTTGGGTTATTTCACCCTGACGTAAAAGTTGGGGAATATTAATGCCCCAGGCATCAGCATCGCTCAACCAGGCATGAACTACCGCATCCTGATATTTTGCTTCAAAGCTATAGCTTTTCCAGCGCCAGAAGCCGGAGGGATTGGGATGATAGAGTTGGGCTGTTTTACTCCAGGTAAAATCTAGCATTTGATAGCGTCCCGCAGCCGTCGTACAGTTACCCTTGTTGGGGCCAGCCACAATCGTCACACAAAGTTCTGGATGGGTTGCCAAATCATTGATCGTCTTACCACCGTAGATAACATGATAGGGTTTGCTGACGTTAGCCTCGCTGGCGGTAATTGTCCGCATTAAAGCCCGAATGTAGGGATCTCCCCCACCCATAGCTAGGGGTTGAGTGCCATAAATATTGGGAGCATAGTTATTATTAGTCGCCGATTTGGGGGATTTAGTTCGCCAAGAGCGATAAAGCTGGGTCAAAATTTGTTGCGATCGCTGCCAGTATCCATAACGGCGAGATGGGTCGATATTAATAAGCTTGCCGAGGACTAAAAGCAAGCAGCCTAAATAAAACAACTTTTTAGCTTGATTGGCAAGTGACATTAATGTTTGTGGAGAAAAACCTTAGTCGGAGTAGTCAAGATTGATGCTCTAATATGAGCAATTTTTGATGTATTTACACTGTAGCATTTTGCTCATTTATCTAGCTTTTCTACTACCTACGAGCCAATAAACCAATAAATTAGACCTCATCCATATTGAAAACTGAAGTTTCGTGTAGAGCATCAAATTAAAGTCAGAATAATCAAGAACAACTCATTACTTATTACTCATTACCCATTACTCATTACTTATATGCGAAGCGTTACTAGTCTAATATTTTGATATTCTGCCATTGGCGAATCCAATGGAGTAATTGGCTAGGACTTATCTTTTGCCCTGAATTACTGTCTGAAAGTAGCTGCCCTAAGTTACCCGTTCCCTGCTGCTGTTTATAGGCATCTATCAAGGTTTGGCGGTCTACCAGAGATTTGCCCAAACCCAAGGTTTGCTGTAGTTTTTGTCGTTCATCTTTGGCGATCGCGGCAACTACAAAATCGCTACTGTTGGCTTTAGTTAACACCCCAGCTAGAGCTTCAATATAGGCAGTACTATTATCGGCGATCACTATTTTCGGTTTGACCGGTTGACCAAAACGGCGTAAATTCACTACGGCGGCTAGGATAGCAATTAAAACTGCCTGAGTAAACAATAAAAACCAGGGAGTCTGTACCAAGTAGTCTAAGAGACTTGCCTGAGATGATTTAGTTGCGGTTTCTCGTTGACGATGACCGTGAATGTATTCATCAACCCAAATAGCCTGGCGATCGCTAACTAATTCTGCTAGGAATCGATAGTTGTCGATGTTTTCCTGATAGGCATTTGCCGCTAAATAGGGGGTCGTGCAATAAATAACCTCTCCTGCGCCAATTTTCTCTGACCAAACAACCGTACCAAAAGCGTCCACTAAAATTTTTTCTGTCTCTTGAGGCGACTGTTTTAAACGCCGGGTGGTAGTGATCTCGATTTGCCGACTGGCTAGAGTTCCACGACGATGAGTAATGGCGCTATTAAAGGGAGCATTGGTAGCGGGTTCGTATTTGCCCAAAATTACCAAAGTATTGCCTTGACTGACCCACTCTGATTCTGATTTAGCGATAGTAGTAAATCCTAACCAAGAGTTATGGCGACTCAGCACCCGAATATAAGCAACATTGCTCACCTCGTCCTCAATTAATTGACTCAAGGGTTGCCGCCAGCGATCGATCGCCACATCTTGTTCCTGCATATATTCATACCAAGCTCCATAGCCATCGGGACTGGTACTGTAGGTAGAACCGCTACTATTCTTTTTGCTATTGCCGCTATTAGGGGCAGCGACTAAAGTTAGAACGACGATAATCGCGATCGCAATGCCGAGAAATAACCACTTACGCTGACGTAAATTGGGCATGGTGGAGAAGAAATCGGGGGTAGATTATGGAATTTAATTTGCGGATAAAGTTGGCGCGATCGTAACTGTTATTCTTGGGGAGACGTTTCTATTTGCCGATATGCCTGCTGACATTCCTCAAATAAGGTTCGATCTGCGGTAGCACTGCTAAAGCAAAGTCTCTGATGCATAGAAAGCAATAGCTCGTAGGGGTAAGCCGCTAACTGAGTCTCTAATAGCGAACGTCGATATTCTTCATCAGTCCAGGTGCGCTTATAAGCAACGATGCCTCGTTCGTCCAGCAGCTTTAACATCGCCTGATAGAGACAAAAAATCGCCTGACGATAGTTTCCATCAGCCCTTGCAGCCTGGGATTGCCCTACCCAATCTGTAGCTGATTGACTGGTTATAAGAGGCGCATTTATCACCTGCTTACTCCTAGTTCTCTGCCAGCGTCGCCAGTAAGGTCGTAACAGTAACCATAGCTGCCAGGTTAGCCAAACCAGCAACACAGCAATTACTACCCACAGGCAAAATTTGATAATCTGCCAAATTAACTCTAAAGCCCAAAAATCCGCATCTGGGTCTGGAGTAAAATCTAGTTGAGATAGCTTATATTCAATCCACTCTCGACCTCTTTGTCTGATTAAAGTAATGCGCCACCCTAAGCTATCTTGTTTGAATGACCCTGAGGACATAATCTGAGTTTATCGCTGAAAAAATAGGTTCGACTAATTGGTTTGCGGCTTAATCCGTACCAGTCTTAACATCGCGATCGCGTTTAGGCAACAGTTAATCGACGATATTCTCAGCATTTTTGTCTCTTGCCTGGGGCAGCTTGCCAATGATCGTATTTAGGCTCTTTTTCTCTGTCTTAGTTTAGTGTAGTAACTCACTATCTATAAATTAACCATCGCTCCGTTTCTCTTACTTCTCTGCAAATGCCTATCTTATCTGCTACTAGCTTTGTATCCAGTCTAATGAGGATAAAGCCATGGTCTACCCTCAGTCTTTTGGGTTTGACCTTAGTGAATACTGCCTGTAATGTTGCCGCTACTATTTTAGCCATGGACATTTTGGCGATCGCCTTAGACAGCGAACCTCTTAGTATTACCTTAGGCTGGTTTGCGGGAAGAGTAGGGATACAAGAGAGTGTGCCAGTCCAGCATCAACTAGCGATCGCTCTGACTATTCTTTTAGCAATCTTCTTACTGAAGCAGATAGGAGTCTATCTCAATTCCCTCATAGATTTTTGTCAGGTTAAAGCCGTTGTTTTTCATCTCAAGCATCGGGCAATAAAGCTGCTGGCACAAGCCGATCTCGATTATTTTTACTGTCACCCCGCCGCAGATATTCTACTCCAGTTCAACCGCGAATTTGAACAAACTGCTTTAGCCGTTAGAAGCCGGCAAAAAATAGGCATCTTAGCCGTGACGATCTCGATTATGACCATTGTCTCCCTCGTTATTGCTTGGCCCCTGACTCTGGTTGCTTCGATCTTTTTAGGCTGCACCATGGCTTGCGATAATTGGCTGCTAGCCCAAGAGCGTCTGGGGAGAATAGCTAGATCGGCAGCAGCCCAGACCCTAAATCGCCAGATAACCGAGTTTATTGCGGGAATCCGTTCGATTAAGACCGTCAACGGAGAAACAGTCGAGGCTCAAGCGATCGCTGAATCTCTTCAAGTACAACACCGAGTCCAATATAAGAGCACACTCGTTTCTACTAGTCTCAAACCTCTTACTCAATTAAGTACTGCAGTACTGTTTTTTATTCTAGCTATCTCCAGCTACTATCTATACGATCGGTCGATAACTAAGGCTGTCCCGATATTTTTAACCCACGCCACAATTTTATTCTGGCTACTGCCCAATCTGCACCAGTTGGCGATCGCGAGAAGACAATACCTCAATTGGAACTCGAATATAGCGGCGACAGCTCGTTTTTTTTCGCCCCCGGCAAAGGTCATGCCTTCCAGAGGAAATCTGCTATTAACCCAGTTAGAGCAGGGAATTAGCCTAAAGCAGATAACTTTTGCCTATTCAGAGCGCCAGCCAACTATTTTTGCGGGGATAGACTTAGAAATAGCAACGGGCAAGAGGACAGCATTAGTTGGTTTGGGACAGAATGGCAATAAGGCTATGGTCGATTTACTCTATCGATTTTATCAGCCGATACGCGGTCAAATTTTAGTCGATGGGCGAGAACTTGCTGCCTATAGTGCCGAATTAAACAGAGCGATCGCTGTCGTTAGCCATAATCCCTTTGTGTTTTCTAGCTCCCTGGCAGATAATATTGCCTGTGGTGTCGATAACGCTACAGAAGCCGAGATTATTGCGGCAGTGAAGCAGGCGAAATTAGATTCTTTCATCGCCGGACTACCGGCAGGATTAAATACCAACTTAGAAGCAGAGGGAATTAAACTCTCTCCAGCACAAAAGCTACAGCTCGACTTAGCCCGGGCTTTTCTACGCCAACCGCAGCTAGTTATTCTCGATCAACCAGAACGCCACTTCCAGAATCACCAGCTATTCTCTGAGGCAATCCGCACCGCAATCGAGCTTTTATGTCGCGATCGCACTGTGATAATAATGACTCAGCAGCTAGAATTAGCCAAAACTGCCGACTTGATTGCTGTGTTTCGCCGGGGCAAAATTGTTGAAACAGGCACTCATGACCAGTTACTTAAACGAGGCAATATCTATCCCCGTTTACATTCCCTACAGTTCAAACGCAACCGACAATCTCGACAGCTCAAGCTAGCTCAAAAAATTGCGCGCAAACTAGCTCAAAATAACAGCAGTAGTCTCACTCAAGAAATTCGTCGCAACTTAGATAGCCTATTAAGCTCTCTCGAAATTTTAAATCAAGGTTGGTTTAATAACGACCCACAAGAAAAAATAATTCTCGATGAATCATTTCAGTCGGCAAAAAATACACTGGCAAACCTCAAAAAATATGACCACAAGCTAAGGCAAAAATATAACCAGAGCGATCGTTAATTAAGACTTTTCTGTTCAATGCTCAATGAAATACGGCAGGTACGCCAGTCGGGTAAAACTTCTGCCCCCATGCTTCGGTAAAAGGCGATCGCGCTAGCGTTCCAATCTAGTACGCTCCATTCTAATCGACCAGCATTTCTGGCGATCGCTAAATCTTTTAAATAAGACAGCATAGCTCTGCCGATGCCCTTACGGCGGTATTCTGGTAACACAAACAGATCTTCCAAATAAATCCCTGGCTGAGTTAAAAAAGTGGAGTAATTAGGAAAAAAGAGAGCAAAGCCGACAATGTTCGCTTCACATTCCACCACAATCGCTTCGGCATAAACTCTCGAACCAAATAAATGCTCCTGTAGCTGTTCGACTGTTCCCGTTACCTGATGGCTAAGTTTTTCATATTCGGCTAATGCTTCGATTAAGCTAAAAATCGCGGCGAT
>JBCBIN010000101.1:0-9911 GCA_038524555.1 Cyanobacteria bacterium J06623_7
TAAATACTTAAAGTATATACAGTAACTGTCTGATCTAAAAAAAACACTTGTAGAGTTTTCTCTATGAAAAGCAATTAGACTTCTAATGAAAGCCATGATTATTTTTTATCAACATAGTTATTAAAAAATTTTTATTTTTATATTTAGTCTGACAACCGGGGTATCTCCCGGCTATGGCTAAATCTAAACCAATTGCTGGGCAATAAACATTAGGAGAACAGACGATATGGCAGACATCATCCGCATTCTGGTATCCGTTATTATCCCGCCCTTGGGGGTTTTTCTTCAGGTGGGTTTGGGTAAAGATTTTTGGATTAACATCCTGCTAACTTTCTTAGGCTATATTCCTGGATTGATTCATGCTGTCTGGATTATTGCCAAAAAATAGCTGGCGATCACGAGATCGCCCATAAGATTAAGGCGTTGTTGATTTAATATATGACGTACAAAGTAATCTGTTTATAGCCATCACCTATAAGTTTTAAGGAAATGTCGATCTAGCAAATGAATCTCATTTTCATATCTTGATTCACCAACGCCAATAAATTACTAAGTAGCCTTCCTAGAATAGACGAACAATAGAAAACTGAAAAAATATGCCCGATCCTTTTTCTTTTCCCCTTTAACCCCTTCCCTGTAATAAACCCAAACGTTTGATATTTAACAAAGTGGAACTACTTACCTACCCTCTATTCTTTTAAGAGCCAAAAACCCGCAAAAGTCTCGGAGTTAGGGTCGGTTTGCACCGCCAGAAAATGAGCCCCCTTGGCATTTTGTTTGGCACGGGCAAATTCCTCTGCCTGTTTGATGGTTTCTTTATTTGTCAAATTAATCAGCGTCCAACTATCGCTCAATCCCGTTTCTAAACGTAGCTGTGGGCGCACGGATTTTTCTAGCTGTAAATAGCCCATTTCTAGTCCTGACATCCAGGCAGCTAGGGGAGTAGCCCGGGGGGAATAGATAATTAAGCCGGGTATCGGCGTATCGGCTTCAATCCCTAACAGAGACAGGGCAAAAGATTCCTCAAAAGCAATATCCCAATCCTGCATATCGGCAAAATCTGCTGCTGCCAAGCTTACAAAAGTCCATTTGTCACCCCGATCTCCCTTAACAGCATCGGGTAGGGGAATGGCATTGAGGGGCGGATACTGTACCGAAGGAGTATTGGCAGTCTTGAGATCGAATCCTGGTTCTTGGGGATAAAAATTAGCCAAGCGATCGCTAATCCATTGATTAAGAGCATAGGTACGGCGACTGGGTACGGGATTAATCCCCGCATCTTCACAGGCTTTGACAATCATGTTGTTCATCTGGCGGCGAAAGAAGCGAACTTTTTGGGGGGTTGTACCAGCTGCTGCTATTGCCTTTTCAATTGCCTCTCGTAGCCACAACGAGTTGACCGATGTATTCGAGCAGTATTGAGAAAATTTAAATAAGCTATCGGGGTCGTAATCGATTTGGTTCGGACTCTCGCAAATTAAGACTTCCCAACGCTTTTTGCCATTTTCGTCCAAAATAGGACGTGAATAAAAATCTAATTCCCAAACTATATTACTCATATCCACCAACGGGCTTTTAAAATCGCATAATTATATTCAGTTATTAGTTTACAGAGCAATGCGAGACAATGAGCAATCAACAGCGATTGAGGAGAAACTTTAAGAGTTTATGAGGTTTTAAATACTCAATTGTGTAAAACAGCATTAGGTTAGCGGAGAGGGCTATTCGATCGCCAATATTGTTATTTGCCCTTGAATCGCCTCACATCAATTGGTGGAGTTAACTTTTGTAATCATCCCCATCTAAAACGCCGGTGGGGAATCGTGCGATAATGTCCAGCCGTGGATAGAGGCAATAAAATACCAAAATGATTATAATTTGCTTGAAGCAAACCTGCCTTGAAAAGACTGATATTTAGCAAATTTGTCACTGTTTATCTCGATCTACCTGTGGCAAGATAAAGCAGGACTTTTTTCATCGAACCATAAAGATAAAGATTATGACTGAGCCGTTTAATTTTCCCGATGGTCGAGTAGCTAACAATGCGGAAGACCTACTACAGCTATGCGAACAGTATCCAGATGACGCGACTGGGTTTTTAGTCAGACAAGATTTAGAAAAATGGTTGGCATATATTGGCAAGTATGATGTTGCAGAATGTGCGGCTAATGCTCGTCAAATCGATACAGGCGATCGCCAAAAGCTGGAAGAGTTTTTAAATAGATGTCACTCCCTTAACGAACCCCAACCCGTCCCCGAGGCAGTCAAGGAACCTGAACTAAAAGACAATCTGACGACTCCTCCAAAATCGGTAGAACCAGTGACAGAGGCGGCACCAAAATCGACTGCTAGTGCAGTTGAAAGTACCTCCAGAGAGGTTTCTAATTCGACCGCAGCACCCACTGTGGTATCGCCTACACCACAGACTAAGACATCTGCTAATACCAAGCCAAAAGCTACAACTCAGACCAATTCCGATCTTAGTGATGGGGCAGAAAAACCCAGTTTCTTCCAGGTAGTCGCCAAGCTAATCGTTAAAATTCTCTATCGAGACAAAGCGTAATCTGTGGGTGGGTAATTCCGCCCACCCTTTAATCCTCAAACAGTGCGCTAATTTTTAGCGATCGCCAACAAGAATAAGACAGGGTAGAAAGCAAAACTCGACAATTCAATTTAATCGTGTATAACAGAGGGACAAAATTTTAGCGCTCCCTACACACACCACTGCAAATTGATGTCAACTATCTTCCAGCAACCCCAGCTTCGACCAGATTCTTTAGAAGACTATGTATCCTTGAACTATTTAGTGGCAGTCTACCCCGAAGACAAAGGGTTTACGGTCATGATTCCGCAATTGCCGGGATGCATGAGTCAGGGTGAAACTCTTGATGAAGCGATGAATAATATTAAGAAGGCAAAACGTTTGTGGCTTAGCGTTGTTTATGCGAGCGATCGCCATGCTATTCCTCTGCCAGCCAATTAAACACCATTTTAATATAACTGACCTTACGCAAAACCATGGAAAATCAATAGTTTAAATCAGGTAAGTAAAAGAGATTCATAAACCCTTTACCCCTTTCCGAACGACCTATGTCGTTCCGCTATTCTGAAAGAATGTCGGCAAGCTCCAGCTTGCACCAGTCTCAACAGATTAATCGGTGCATAACATCAGTTAATACAGGTGCTGTACGCCAAAACCTAAAGCGCGAGGATGATTGAGCTGCTGGGCTAGATTGAGTACCGTTTGACGTGCCACTTCTGTCTCGAATACGGACGAAAAAACGATATCTAAGTCTTGCTTCCGGCAAAAATGGGCTAATTGACTGGTAAATCCCATAATTGCGGCTTTAATTACATATATTCCTTGCCATCCTTGTTGATGTACCCACTGCAACTGCCTTAGGCTAGCTACAGATTCATCTAAAGCTATCGGTGTAGAGTATGCTTGGCTGAGGTTCAAAATATCGTCGAACTGATTGGGAGAGAGAGGCTGCTCGATAAATTCAATTTTTTCCAGGCGATCGCATAGGGCTAATAGCTGTCGTGCTTGGGTTAAAGTTAGCCCCCCATTGGCATCCAGTCTTAACTTAGCTGTAGGAGGCAACAGGGCAACCAAACGCGGTAAAAGTTCAATTTCTGCGGTTAGAGGCAACACGCCAACTTTCCACTTAAACGTCGGATAAGCCAAATCAGGATTTATCTCTTGCCAAGCCGTTAAAGCTGCTTCTCCCGCAGGTAGCAGGTAGCAGAAATTGAGGGGCTTTGATTTATTGAATTTATCTCCTTGAGGTTGATTCAAGCCTAAATATGCTGACTCAAACGCAAATTGACAGCAGGGTAGGCGATCACCAATAGCTTTAATTTGCTCCGGAGAAATATAACCCTGTCGTTGCCGACAAAACTCAGTTGCTTGAGTCAGAGTTTCCGAACCAAACCAGGGCAAAGGCGCAATCTCTCCTCGACTAGTAGTTCCTGCACTATCCGTCAGAGTAACAATAATACCCCTGCGTGTTTGCCAAATACCATGGCTAGTACGCAGGGGCTGTTTAAACTGATTTTGATATAGCTCGTACTCGAACTTCAATTGGTCATCTAAGTTGTAGTCCATGGGTTAATTGAGCTAGAACTACGGACAGTAGAGATATCGACTCGGCATTTATCGGTATATTAAACTGCAGCTAATTTATTCGCTACTTTCATGCTTGTGAAACCGGATTCCCAAAAAGATATCATACAAAAAGTTTAAGAAGTTTTTACCATCTAGCAGACCTAAGGATTGTTCACATCCCTTGGCATCTAACAGGGGCTTAGTATCATAGTAGGCCGACTGATACTTGTACCAGGGAATTGATGGCCAAAGATGATGCACTAGATGGTAGTTCTGACCTAAAATCAATAGGTTCAAAATTGGACTAGGATAAACTCGCGAACTTTTCCAGCGATCGCGCTCTTGGAAAGGACGATGGGGTAGATAGTCGAAAAACAGTCCCAAAGCCATGCCCACGACCATTGCTGGCACAAACCAGAAATTCATCACGTAGCCGATAAAGCCAAAGTAAATTCCCAACACCACAATGGCAACTAAAACTAGGCGGCTAAGGAACCACTCTAGTAGCTCGTACTTACGCCAAAGCTTGCGCTGGAAAAAGAAAAATTCATGATAAAAAAATCGAGCAGCAATCAGCCAGAGAGGACCACCGGTAGACACAAAATGGTCTGGGTCATTCTCCGGGTCATTTACGTGAGCATGATGCTGCAAATGCACTCTGGTAAAAACAGGAAAAGCAAAGCCCAACATCAAGGCGCTGCAATGTCCCAAAATAGAATTTACAATACGATTGCTGTGGGCACTATTATGAGAGGCATCGTGAATGACCGTTCCCGACAAATGTAATGCCAGGACGTTAGCCACAAAAGAACACCAATCGGGAAAGTCCCAATAAAAATAACCAATGGTCGATATCGTTAGTAATGCGATCGCAGCGATCGTCATCAACACATTGGGATTTAATCCCCCGGGAGCTTTTAAATACTCTCTAGGTACTGTTCGCAGTGTTTGAGCCGACTGCATTTTTTCGTTCGCTCCTCTTACTTTTGATATACGACTTTTCTTTGGTAGTTTACACTAATTCTCACTCTAGGTAAAGAATTGTAACGCTATTCAGGGTATTTTCTCATTTAACCACTGCTTTTCAATCAATTTAGCTAATGTCACCATGGATAAAGAAATTATCCGAGCCAAAACTTACATGCTGTCTAAATAGGCTTGATATCCCAATTTATCAAGGCGTTGCTGTTTGTCAAGAACGGTTTGAGCTAAGTCCTGACGATATTGCTGCACTCGCTGCTGTAGCTCGGAGTCATTGGTCGCCAAGATTTGCACTGCCAGTAAACCGGCATTTTGAGCGTTGCCGATCGCGACTGTCGCCACGGGAATCCCTCTCGGCATCTGGACGATGGAATAAAGAGAATCTAGCCCCTTTAGCTGGCGAGTGGTTACGGGTACGCCAATTACTGGTAGAGGAGTCAAAGAAGCTACCATTCCCGGAAGGTGAGCGGCACCACCTGCCCCGGCGATAATTACCTTAAGACCCCGCTGGTGTGCCTGGCGGGCATAATCGACCATTCGTTCAGGAGTACGATGAGCCGAGATAATCGCTACTTCATGAGGAGTGCCAAAGTCTTCGCAGACGGCGATCGCTTTTTCCATGGTGGGCAAGTCAGAATCACTGCCCATAATAATGCCAATTAAAGGTTTAGTTTCGCTCAATCTATTTATATTTAGCCAAATTCTTGATTTTGTATTTTATCTTGTTTATTACAGTTACGGCTAGGGAGGAAATTTTCCCTTAGTCGGGGAATTGATTTAACAGTTAGAGCAGTTGGGACAGTTAGAGCAGTTAGGACAGTTTTGAGGGGTCAAAAATTAACCTAATCCCTTGATCGGAAAAATTAGAAGCTTCAAAAGTTAATTACAACAACTATAAATGACACAGTTAATTGTTAATGCTCGAATTGTCGATCGCCCAGGATTATCGCAGATAGCTACAGACGGAGGAAAAATTATCGCGATCGCGCCCCAGCTCAACTTCGGTACAGATATTCCGACAACAGATTTACAGGGAGACTGGCTTTCTTTGGGGGGAGTAGACCTACAAATTAATGGCGGCTTAGGATTGGCTTTTCCCGACCTGGAGATGACAGACTTACCGCGACTGCAACAGATCGGTGAATTGCTCTGGCAACAGGGAGTAGATGGGTTTTTGCCCACGATTGTCACCACCGATGTAGCTAAAATACAGCGATCGCTGGCTACCATTGCCGAGTTTATGGCAACTCCTCCTGAAACAGACGCTGCTCAAATTCTGGGGATACATTTAGAAGGCCCTTTTCTCAATCATGCCAAGCGGGGAGCGCATCCGGCTCAATATTTATTGCCCCTAACTATAGACAATATTAAGCGCGTGTTGGGGGACTATAGCCACATTGTCAGAGTAGTCACTCTCGCACCAGAATTAGACAGCAGCGATCAGGCCATTACTTATCTCCGCGATCGCCAAATTATCGTCAGTCTCGGACACTCTCAGGCGACAGCCAGCCAGGCAAAACAGGCATTTAGCCAGGGGGCATCTATGGTCACTCATGCCTTTAACGCAATGCCTAGCCTACACCACCGTCAACCCGGACTATTGGGAGAGGCAATAATTAACCCAGATGTCTATTGTGGTCTAATTGCTGACGGTCATCATGTTTGCCCGACTATGCTAGAAATAGTTTTAAGAGCGAGTAATTACGAAAGGGGTATTTTCTTAGTCAGCGATGCTCTCTCTCCTCTGGGTTTAGCCGACGGGGTTTATCCCTGGGACGAACGGCAGATTACCGTGAAGCAAGGAACTGCTAGATTAGCCGACGGTACTCTATCGGGAACAACTTTACCCTTATTGGTTGGTGTTGAGAATTTAGTTAATTGGGGTTGCAATATAGCAAAAGCGATCACCATGGCTACAGAATCTCCCCGCAAGGCGATCGGCTTACCAGGGATAGGTATCGGGCAACGGGCTAATTTTCTACGCTGGCGTTGGGACGAAGCGGAAGCAAGATTATGGCGATCGAGGATTTAATTTAATTGGGCAAATTAATAACATTATCAGACGCGAAACTTGGGAGGCTGTGTTGTGCTTTTATAAGCTCCGCCGTGTTTCTAGCAAACACCAATGAATTAAAAATCATGACGTTATACCAAAACAAATATCGGATTAAATCAACTAGGCTGCCCAACTATGATTATTCATCCAACGGCTATTACTTTATTACTATCTGCACTCATAAAAAATTTTGCTATTTTGGCGGAGTAGATGATAAGCAAATGCATTTGTCCCAGGTAGTCAGAATTTCCCAAAAGCATTGGCAGGAAATACAGCAGCATTTTAAATACGTTTTCATTGATGAATATGTGGTTCTGCCCAATCACGTCCACGGAATTATTGTAATTAATCGACCCAATAATATAGAGACGCGAAATTTCGCGTCTCTACCCAGCAAATTTGCGCCATTAAAACCAAGATCATTGCCGACGATTATACATGCCTACAAATCATCAGTTACACGCTGGTGTAGAAAAAACAAAGATGCTGATTTTCGCTGGCAAGGGAGATTTTATGAGCATATTATCCACAGCCAAAAATCATTGGATAATATTCATCAATACTATAGTCAACAATCCGACAAAATGGTCAGTAGATAGCAATTACAAGAAATAAGCGACGTTGATCGCACTAACCAAGAAGCTAAAAAATCAAACTTTAATAAAAAAATACCGATTGTAGGGGGCGAGGTTCGCTAAACTTCTGATAGTGATTATTTTATTGACTATTTGTTGTTGCTACGACACCTCATTTTATCTAGCTTATATAGATGCTCGTTAATCTCAAAATTAGTAATTTTGCCCTAGTAGATTCCTTAGAACTCAATTTAGACAATGGATTAAGCGTTCTCACTGGCGAAACGGGAGCGGGAAAGTCAATTATCCTCGATGCCATTGATGTGGTCTTGGGAGGTAAAACCAATAGCCGCATGATTCGGACTGGTAGCGATCGCTCGTTACTCGAAGCAACGTTTCAAATTAACCCTGGTTTAAATGACTGGTTGACGGCACAGGAAATCGATCCCTGGGAGGAAGATACTTTAGTTTGCAGTCGCGAGATCGTGGTGGGGAAAACGAATTTGCGTTCCCGCAGTCGGGTTAACGGGGTGCTGGTCAATCGTCAGCTGATGACGGAATTGCGATCGCGTTTGGTGGAAATTACGGCTCAGGGACAGACGGTCAATCTTTTAGTCGCTGAACAGCAAAGGCATTTACTAGATGCTTATGGGGGCAAAACTCTCACCAAACAGCTCACTCGGGTAGCCTTGGCTCATGAAGCAACTCAAGCCGCCAAGAAAGCTTTAGATAAGCGTATTCAGTCGGAGCAGGAGTTATTGCAGCGCCAGGATTTACTCAAGTTCCAGCTCAAGGATTTGGATGAAGCCGAACTAACGGATGCCGATGAGTTGGACGAGTTAGAACAAGAACGCGATCGCCTGTCCCACGTGGTGGAATTACAGCAGCTAGGTAATCAAACCTATAATTTGCTCTATGAAGGGGATAATGATGCACCGGCGGGGGCAGATTTGTTGGGGAAAGCGGAATCTTGCCTGATGGAGATGGCGGAGTATGATAGCGAACTCAATCCGATTTTAGAGATGGTGCAGTCGGGATTAGCCCAGATCGTCGAAGCAGGACAGCAAATTAATAGCTACAGTGAAGGCTTGGAAGCCGATCCCGAGCGTCTGGAGGAAATCGAAACGAGAATTAGGCAGCTTAAGAACGTTTGCCGCAAATACGGACCTGATTTAGCCGATGCGATCGCTCTATACGAACAGCTCAAAACTGAGTTAGCTCTAATTACTGGGGGAGGACAGTCCATAGCCGCTTTGGAAGATGCCTATCAATCGGCTGCGGGGGAACTAACGGCAGAATGCAGCAAGCTGACTCAACTGAGACAAAAGGCAGCTAACCGTCTAGAAAAACAGCTAGTCAAAGAATTGAAGCCCTTGGCAATGGAGAAGGTCTTATTTGAGTGTCGTCTCATCGCCTGTGCGCCTACGGTAATGGGGGCAGATAAGATCGTCTTTTACTTTAGTCCCAATGCCGGGGAGACAGTGCAACCCCTGTCGGTAATTGCTTCGGGAGGGGAAATGAGCCGGTTTCTCTTGGCTTTAAAAGCCTGTTTTACGGGAACGGAAGAAAGTTCTAGCACCCTTATTTTTGATGAAATTGATGCCGGGGTATCGGGAAAAGTCGCTCAGGCGATCGCTGAAAAATTGCATCAGCTAGGTAAACAGCATCAGGTACTCTGTGTTACCCACCAACCGTTGATTGCGGCGATGGCAAACGGACATTTTAAAGTGGAAAAAACCATCGTTGAAGAAGCAAATAAATCTCCGGGCAAAAATGGCAGCAGTATTGCCGATATTCGGACTGTAGTTCGAGTTAAGCCCTTAGCTAACCATAAGGTACGGGCGGCAGAATTAGCCCAAATTACCGGAGGACACGATGCCGATAAGGCGATCGCCTTTGCCGAGTCTCTGTTAACTAAAGCCGCCAAATATCGGTCTGCTAAATCGACAAACAATTAGGACAGT
Source organism: Cyanobacteria bacterium J06623_7 (assembly GCA_038524555.1). Lineage (GTDB taxonomy): Bacteria > Cyanobacteriota > Cyanobacteriia > Cyanobacteriales > Xenococcaceae > Waterburya. The sequence goes on from JBCBIN010000101.1 coordinate 9,685, forward strand.
TAGGGCAGTTAGGACAGTTAGGACAGGCAGTTAGGGCAGTTAGGGCAGTTAGGGCAGTTAGGACAGTTAGGGCAGTTAGGACAGTGAAGTCTTAGAGAATCCCTAAATCGAAAACTAATTTTTGAGAATCCTCCACTACTGTTCTATTGTTATAGCAATCGAAGTATAGGTTAGGACGTTTGTTTAACAGCTAAATCTACTCTTTCTCGAAAGTCATCAATACTACC
>JBCBIN010000102.1:0-9852 GCA_038524555.1 Cyanobacteria bacterium J06623_7
GCCAAATACAGTTCCGTATTTCCCCGACGTTCGATTAGGATCCCGCCCTGCTCTAGATAGATTCGACCTTGAGTGCGCGGTTCTAAGGGTGGACGTTGGGGCACAAAATCTCGCCAGGCAAGTAAATAGTTCCAGGTATGATGTCCGACAATTCGGTCATCAGCGTAACAAGAGCCCAAGCCATTGGCTAATCCGGCTAGAAAGCGATCGTTGATATTGAGCGCTTTTGGTAGCCAGCACCCCGCCAGTTCAAAACCGTGGGGGAAAAAGTTATAGGTGTTGCGGCTAGTATATTCACCCCCATAAGAACCGTCTGGATGAATAAATTCGGCGGCTAATTCTACCCCAGAGGCGATCGCTTGTTTCAGTCTTGCACTGGGCCGTAATTCATCTAGCCGCGCTAAACAAGAAATAGTAAGAGTGTGGTAACCGGGGTCACAACCTTCGTATTCGATAAACCAGCCTTCCGGGTTTTGCCAAGCTAATACCTGGGATAGACGTTCCCGTTGACTTTGTTGCCAGCGATTCGTGTTCAAGAGCCTTCCAGCTAACTCCAGACACAGAGCAATTAACGCCTGATGATTGGTTAACCTGCCGCTTTCTTGATGTTTTGCTAGCCAGTCCGCTCGGCGGCGAAAAAAATCTAGCACCTCTTCTGAATGTTCTAGGTTCAGTAAAATCGTACTTTCTAAACAAGCCAACAGAGAAAAGGCGGCAGCACCGGAGGCTCGCTCGAAGGGAAAATAATCATCGCAGGAGCCATTGTCATGACTACTCAGATAGGCATACTCAATTCCCGCCCGAACCCACTCTTTCAGCATTGGTTGCTGATAGTAAACATTTTCTGGTAGCTCGCAGCAATAGGCTAAAGCAAGAGGATAGACAAATTCTTGGGACATCCCCGCCGGAAAATCAATTACCTTATACTGCCAAAAAGTGCGATCGCAGCAGCCGTAGGTGGGACTGTGAGGATTGCGGTCCATGAGGGTCAGAATTTTTGGTATCTGTGCCAGAGCCTCGCGAGCAAACAGATTTTTGTCGGTCATATCATCATTTAGCTTTGGTATTGGCGCTCGATCAGCTAATTATAAGTCTAAATACAGACCTCCTTCGCTCTCGGGCAAAATAAGCTTAATCTATTGTTTGACCAAATTTTTAAGATAAGTCTTATACTTCAGTATCATGTAAAGTACTAATTTGCCGATTGAAGCTCGAACTAAGCATTCATTTTGAACCATTAACCGTGCTGTTTGACATTAAATGAAACTTCAAGACATTTTTAATATTGGTAGACGCTGGTTGTCGGCTACGCCAGAACGAGCCTTAGATGCAGCCTACCGTGCAGCCGTTAAGATTAAGGCGATCGAAGACGATCATTTTGCCGGGCAAATAGTGTCTGCCAGTTCAGTAGAATACTCGGAAAGCGTCATTAAAGTGTTTAGAGGAGATGTCAAAAACTATCTCAAGACAATTAACGCCAGGTTAACTGAATTTAAATTGAGTCGTGGGTTGCTTATTTTTTCGAGTGTTGCTCCTAATGATTCCTCTCAGAGCATCGTGCGCTACACCAATGGTTTTGATAATACTAGAGAGCTGACAACTTTAGAAAAACTGGCTTTTATTGATGCTGTTACCAATAAATACAGAGGAACCAACGCCAACAAGATTGAGGTTATTCCTACCAGTCCTTTAGAGGCAAGCCGCCGGAATAATCGCTTAATTATCGATCGCGACACCCGTTCTCTGGCGTTAAAAAGCTCCAATGAGACAGCCAGCAAAAAGGTAAAAGACCCCAACACCGAAACTATTACCGATAAAACCAGCGTTATACCCCGTTCGTTTATGCGAACTCTCAATCGGATCAAGCAGGAGATCGATCCCAAATCAGAAGATACGGAAGAAGAGGTAGTCAAAAAATTTCGTAAAAGTCGTAATAAAACGGCAATTTCGATTCGATTCTTGTTAATTCTGATTATTGTCCCCCTGTTAACGCATCAAGTAACCAAGAGCATCCTCATTACCCCTCTGGTACAGCGTTACTTTGAAGAGCATCCCCAACAAGTTTTATTTATCAATCAAGACCTCGAAGAAGAGGCATTTATGGAGCTGCATAAATATGAAGAACAGCTTCATTTCAAGGGCATGATTGGGATTATACCTCGGCTTTCCCCCGCAGAAGAAGAAGAACAAATTCGAGCCAAAGCCGCAGAACTATCAGAAGAGTTTCGAGGGCGCGGGATTAATGCGATCGGAAATGTGTTTGCTGATTTCTTTTCCCTGCTAGCGTTTGGAGGCATTATCTATTTTTGCCAGCGCGAAATACAGGTAATCAAATCATTTTTAGATGAAATAGCTTATGGTCTAAGCGATAGTGCCAAAGCGTTTCTAATTATTCTCTTAACCGATATGTTTGTGGGCTATCACTCACCCCACGGTTGGGAAATTATTCTTGAGGGAATTGCCAGACATTTAGGATTGCCGGAAAATCGAGACTTTAATTTCTTATTTATTGCTACTTTTCCCGTAATTTTAGACACGGTGCTCAAATACTGGATTTTCCGCTATCTCAACCGAATTTCTCCTTCTTCGGTTGCCACCTATAAAAATATGAACGAGTAGAGATTACTGCGTTAATTATTTTCTGTCCCTAGCACTCTGATATTTTTAGTAGTGTTGTTTGAGAGCGCTTTTAAAAGCTTAGAATGCAAAATAACTAGTCTGAAAATATATCATTGCGCGTAATAATACGGAGACAAAATGTGAAAAATACTTTTACTTTTTCACAACTTTAATAAGTTTATAAATATTCGCTTTTTTCTTCTATTATTGGTTATTCTTTATTTCTTCAAGGTTTTAAGTCGATCACCACTTTTTTGTTGCTCTGATTGGGTTGACATTTCCCCAAGTGCGTACACAATTGATAAGAAAAGTTCTATTTTTAGTTATCTGAAAGCCAAATTATTGTAGTTGATAATACTTAGAATTGTTGAAGAGTAATTACTCGATTTTCATTCTTCAATAACAACTAATCAAGGCTGAGAAATATAGATTTATATCGCGAAATTGAAACCGAGGAGAGATTTATGTCGAGTGTTGTAAGAGTAGAATATCCCGATCTATCAACCGAAGCACAACCAAATGAGGTTACCCTTACCGGCGATCCATTAAGAGTTTCTGTGCGTCAAGATCAAAAAAGTATTATTGAAGTCGAAGCTGGAGATAGTGGGGTTACGATTGAAGGTAGTCCTTTTGATGACTCTATTATCGGCGGTGACGGAGAAGATACCATCGTCGGGGGAGCCGGAAATGATACTATAATAGGCGGTGGAGCAATAGACTCGATCTCTGGTGGCGATGGTAACGATGTTTTAGAAATCGGTTCTGGGGACAGTGTTTCTGGGGGTGCAGGGGAAGATACTATCCGTCTAGACCTATCTCTGGCACTGGATAGTAATAACTTGCCCTCGATTAGCGATTTTGAGCAGGGACAAGACGTTATCACAGTTACTAATGCTGATAATAATGCGGAAGGCCTAGTTTACGATCGCGATACTGGCGTACTTTTGTTGGGCGACACTGCGGTAGTTCAAGTAAGTGACGAGTTAACTCTCAGTGCTAGCGATATCAACCTTGATGGTAATGATGCGCCGATTAGTTTGATTGATAGTAACGAAACTACCGTTTATCAGTTTTATATCCTTCTCAAGAAGTTTATTTCTACACCGTCAGTGAAGTTGAGAAATCCTTTATTGAGGAAAACCTAGACAACTACGAGCTACAGTCAGATGGTTTTGACTCTGTCGATCCAGTAAGTGGTGCGGGAACAGAAGTTGAAGGGATATACCGTTTCTATAACACGACTACCGGTGCCCACCTGTTTACTACTAGCGAAGTCGAAAGAGATTCCATCCTAGAGAATCTAGAGCACTATAACTATGAGGGTCTTGCTTTCTTTGGTTATGAAAGCGAAGTTGCTGGATCAGTTGAGGTTCACCGTTTCTATAATGTGGCGGAGGATCTACATGTATTTACTCATAGTCAATCGGAAATGGCTGAGATGATGAATGATGATGCCTTTAATGATGAAGGGGTTGCTTTTTATGCCATGCCCTCAGACTTGAGTGTGTAGTAGCAGAGTCGAAAATTAATTAAACGTTCGACTACTTTCCCGTTCTGCTGATAAGAGTTTATGGTTATCTACCGTAGGCTCTTTTTCTTATTGAGTTTGGCTTCTTTTTTGGTGCAAACTCGCGCCGGTTTGTCCGGCAAAAAATAGGTCGATAAAATTAGCTTGCTTCAATTATTTTTATCGGCTTTAGCAACAACCTGATTGCGATCGCAGCAGCAAACATTATTCCGAGGTTATTGTACGGAAATAATTAGCAGAAATATTAGAAAAAATTTAAAAAAATCAATATCTTATGGCTCAACCTACAGCATTAGAACAGTTTCTTTTAGAATTAATTAATCGCGCACGGCTGAATCCCCTAGGAGAAGCTAATCGATTCAATATTGGACTCAATGATGGGTTAGACCCCGGCACTATTTCCACCGACCCCCAGCAGGCTCTAGCCTATAACTTTTTACTCGACGATGCGGCTAATTTCCATAGTCAGTGGATGTTTGATAACCAAAAATTTCAGCATGGAGGCGAAATCCCCCCAGGAGAGACTGAAGCAGATCGAGGTGGCGATCGCATGGAGGATGCGGGGTACGAGTTTACCGGGAATTGGGCTTGGGGAGAAAATCTTGGCAATGTGGGAACCTCAGGTACCCTTAATGTGAACAATGCCGTACTTCAAATTAACCAGGGATTGTTTGGGAGTCCGTTTCACCGTCAAAATATTTTGGACGGCGTTTTTCGAGAGGTAGGGCTAAGTGCGCTTCAGGGTGATTTTACCGGTTATGATACCCTGCTGGTCGTGGAAAATTTTGCCAAATCGGGTTCAGATATCTTTCTAACAGGGGTAGCTTTTGACGACCTGACTATAGATGATGCTTTTTACTCGGTAGGCGAGGGGCTAAATCAGATTCAGGTGCTGGCAACTCGCCAGGGAGATAACGCCGTTTTTACTACCACTACTGGTAATGCTGGTGGCTATCAGTTAGCTCTCGACCCCGGGACATATCAAGTTAGCTTCAGACAAAATAATCAAACCCTAGGCAGTGATCGCCAAGTTACCCTAGTAGATCGCAACCTCAAATTGGATTTAGATACTAGTAACCTCAGTCAAAACACCAACAAACATCTGATTGGCTTACAGAGTGCCGATTCCTTGGTGGGTAGTACTACTGATGACACTTTAGAGGGCTATGGGGGCAACGACACCTTGAAAGGTAACGCGGGAAATGACCTGCTTAAAGGTGGTGATGGCGACGATACTCTCATTGGTCATGAGGGAGACGATACTTTATATGGTGGAGCGGGAAGCGATCGCCTTTATGTTGCCAGTAATGACCGAATTACCCTCAGCGATACTCAGGTCACCGGAGACGGTACTGATATTTTTAGTAATATTGAGTTCGCCAACCTGTATGGAGGCAGTGGTAATAATACTATCGATGCAAGAAATGCCACTAATATTAGCACCGTAATTAGAGGCGAGGGAGGTAACGATACTTTGCGGGGTGGGGAGAGCCACGATACAATTCTGGGGGGTGACGGTAACGATGTCTTGTTTGGTGAGGGAGGCAACGATACTCTAAACGGAAACGGGGGAATAGATCGCCTTTATGTTATTACCGATAATCCGATCGCCCTCAGCGATACTCAGGTCACCGGAGACGGTACAGACACCATTAGCAATATTGAGTTCGCCAATTTGTACGGAGGCAACGGCAACAATAGCATCGACGCGAGAAATGCCACTAATATTTCGACCGTAATTAGGGGCAATAATGGTAACGATACTCTGCGAGGCAGCGAGAACAACGATACTATTTTAGGGGGGAATGATAACGATGTCCTATTTGGCGAAGGGGGCAACGATACTCTAAACGGCAATGGCGGTACGGATCGCCTATATGTTGTTACTAATAACCCGATTACTCTCAGCGATACTCAGGTTACGGGGGACGGTACGGACAGCATTAGCAATATTGAGTTTGCTAACCTCTATGGCTACAGCGGGAACAATAGCATCGATGCGAGAAATGCCACTAATATTCGCACTGTAATTAGAGGTGAGGGAGGTAACGATACTCTACGGGGTGGCGAAAACAACGATACGATTTTGGGGGGGGATGGTAACGATGTCCTATTTGGCGAAGGGGGCAACGATACTCTAAACGGCAATGGCGGCAGCGATCGCCTATATGTTGTCAGCAATAACCCCATTACCCTCAGCGATACCCAGGTCACGGGAGAAGGTACGGATACTATTAGCAACATTGAGTTTGCTAACCTCTACGGCTATAGCGGCAACAATACAATCGACGCGAGAAATGCTACTAATATTCGCACTGTACTTAGAGGTAACAACGGTCACGATACCTTAATGGGTGGTCAAATGAGCGATAATCTTCAGGGAGGTAGTGGTAACGATATTCTCTATGGTGGGGCAGGCAGCGATATTTTGGTGGGTAACAGTGGCGTAGATGTCTTTGTTCTGGAGTCAGTTGCCGGAACGGATACAATCCTCGATTTTAATGATGGTATCGACTATCTCAGTCTTGATGGCGCTCTTAATTTTGCCGACCTCAACATCACTAATCATTCTGGAGGAGGGGTCGCGATTTTCAATACCAATAACAATCAACTACTGGCAATTGTCAATAACGTGAGTGCTGCCGATTTAACAACGGCAGATTTTACGACCATCTAGCGTGTGTCATCATTTTGTGTGCCGTCTAACTGTTCTGTGGTTTTGCCGACCTATATAATAGAGTTACTCAATTTCTCAAGCTATTTAATTCGGGTTTGTATGGTTATTCAGTTTGCCAGTTGGTGGTTTAAGCCTGTTTCAGTAGTTGTAAAGCAGCTAGCTATTGCCATGACGATATCCAGTCTTGGTTGGCAGACACTACAAGCCCAAGCACAATCAAAAATCTACAACCCGCCGGCAATTACTTCCGCAAGCGAAATATCGGATGTTTTAACTCAAGATGATATCCCTACGGGGGATGGCGGTTTTGCCCGGGATTATTTTGTCGAGCTAGAAAAAGACGACCAGGTAACTATTGACCTGATCTCCGATAATTTTGACTCTATGGTCATGTTGATTGCGGGAGACGGAGCAAAAATTGCCGAAAATGACGATGGGCCAGACGGTACGACTAATTCCCTACTATTTTCCCGCATTAAAGAAAGTGGTAAATATATCGTTAGAGTTAGAGCCTATGGCGACACTAGCGGTGGCAAGTTTACCCTTAAATTAACTAGACTGAAACCGACGACAAAATGACAAAATAAAAGAAGACAACCCTCAAAGTTTGTTATTATTTGTCATTAATTTCGGACTCGATAATGCGGTCTTTAAAATCAATTAGCAACTGCATATTGTCAATCATGATGCTTTTTAGGTCTTGAGTTAGGGGTAGTACTCCCTGGGAACCAAACCACCGCTCGAAAATTGTCACATATTCTGGTCGCCCGTCTAAAAGCCCCTGCATAAACTCGATCAGGCTATAGTTAACGCTGTTGAGGAACTGAGAATTGTTTTCTGGCACCATACAGGCAATTCCTTCATGGGAATAATCTCCCACAATCTGCCACTGTCCTGGATTATCTACCTGATTTAACCAACTTTCGAGCAAAATACCATCTGAAGCAAAGGCATCAACTTTCTCCGCTTCTAGGGCAGCGAATCCTGCCGCTCGGTCTTGGACGATAACTATCTCTGCTGTAGGCTGGACTCGCTGAATAGCTTTTTCGCTTGTGGTTTTAGCCAGAGCTGCAACTCGCCGGTTAGCTAAAGATGACCCGTCCCAGTAATCATTACCCTTCTGGGTCAGTAGTCGCGTCCCGGTAGAACTATAGCTAAAGGAAAAATCCACCTGGCGATCTCGTTTCCAGGTAAAGCTGCTGGCATCACAAATAATATCAACCTCCCCTGAAACTAACTGCGGAATTCTTTCCTTGGGCTGGAGAGCAACTAACTCTAGCTCGATTTCCTGCTGGTATTCTCGTTCTAGCTGACGGGTAATTAGTTCCAAAATATCGATAGAGTAGCCGACTAATTCTCCCGAATCATGGCGATAGGCAAACGGCAGAGCATCTTTACTCGTTCCGGCTGTAAGAGTGCCTGTACGCACAATTTTTTCGACCACTGTTTCGGCAGAGACAGGAACCATCGTCCCCGCTAACAAGCTCAAAGTAGTAATTAAGGTTGATTTTATCCAGTCATAGCGTGCCATATCAATTACCTTGGTTACCGGGTTTAGCTACATTGTTAGACCGAAAATAGCAAAATGACCAGTTGACCGGCGTTGGTTTAAGAATTTCCACAAAAAATATTATGATTTGTTAATAACTACCACAATAATCATCGTGACCCGAATCTTTTTAGCGATCGCCTCTATGCTAGGGGGCATCTCCGTTGTATTTGGCGCTTTTGCTAGTCATGCTCTCAAAGACCGTTTGAGCGCCAACTCTCTGGCGATCTGGGAGACTGGTACTAAATATCAGATGTATCACGCCCTGGCTTTAATGTTAGTGGCTATTTTGGTGTCCCGCTTTCCCGACTCGTTACTCCTCACCGTAGCTGGATATGCTTTTATCGCTGGCATCTTTATTTTTTCGGGTAGTCTTTATGCCCTGACCCTGACGGGAATTAGATGGTTGGGGGCAATTACGCCCATTGGCGGCGGGGCGTTTTTGGTTGGCTGGCTCTGTTTGGCTCTGGCAACCTGGAGGCTCGAATAAAAAGTCGGTAAAGGTTATATTAAGCCAAGATTATTGCTAGATGCCCTCAAAACTAACTGTAGAATCATATTGAGAGGATGTTGCCTTCAACCGTTAATTTATCAGTATCTAATTAACTTTTTTTAGACTCGCTATTTTAGCAACCAGAGATTTTTTAGTAGCTCCAGATTATGCGTATTGCCCTATTCACCGAAACATTTTTACCCAAGGTTGACGGTATTGTTACCCGCCTGCGACATACTGTTGAACATCTCGAACGCAATGGCGATCGCGTTTTAGTAGTAGCGCCTGAAGGTGGCCTAACTGAATATAAGGGCGCAAAAGTTTACGGTATCCCGGGTATGCCCCTGCCTCTATATCCCGAACTAAAGCTAGCTCTGCCTCCCCTAGGAACCCGACAGGCGATCGAAGAGTTTCAGCCCGATCTAATTCATGTAGTCAATCCTGCTTTTCTGGGGGTCGGCGGCATCTACTACGCTAAGAGAATGAATATTCCTCTGGTGGCTTCCTATCATACTCACCTACCTCAATATTTGCACCATTATGGTTTGGGGGCATTAGAGGGACTGCTGTGGGAGTTATTAAAGGCGGCTCATAACCAGGCACGGCTTAACCTTTGCACCTCTACCGCTATGGTCACCGAGCTAGTCAACCATAAAATCGAACGGGTAGACCTCTGGCAGAGGGGAGTAGATACAGAAATGTTTCAGCCCCATTTAGCTTCGGCACAAATGCGATCGCGTCTATCCTGCGGTCATCCAGAAGATCCCTTACTGCTTTATGTTGGGCGAGTCTCGGCAGAAAAGCAAATTGATGAAATTAAGCCCGTACTTGAAGCAATCCCGGAGGCAAGACTGGCAATTGTCGGCGATGGGCCCCATCGAGAGGCGTTAGAGGCACACTTTGCCGGCACTAAAACTAATTTTGTGGGCTATCTACAGGGACTAGAATTAGCTTCTGCTTTTGCTTCGGCTGATGCCTTTGTTTTC
>JBCBIN010000103.1:0-9796 GCA_038524555.1 Cyanobacteria bacterium J06623_7
CTGTTGCCCTAAAGGATTAGCGAAACAGCACGTTGCGGAGGTGTCCTCCGTTGAAGTGACTGTTTCAAGAAGCTCCTCACGTCGCGTCACTGTTGACTGATAACCGCGTCTGCCTCCATTTCCACTAAAATCCCGGGAGCGATGAGGCGGCGCACCTCAACCATGCTAGTGGCAGGGCGAATTTCAGCAAAAAACTCATGGTGGGCTTTTCCAATCGTTCTCCAGCGATCAATATTTGTGACATAGATCCGGGTGCGGACGACATTTTCTAAGGATGCTCCGGCCAAGTTTAATGCTGCTTCAATATTGCGAATTGCTTGCCTAGTCTGGGTGTAGGGATCGCCTAAACCAACAATCTTACCTTTGTCGTCAGTAGCAGTAGTGCCAGAAACGTGTATGTAATTGTCAATTTTGACCGCTCTGGAATAACCAACTAAATCTTCCCAAGGAGAGTCAGTACTAATATTGATTCGTTCCACAGTATTGATAATATTAAATTAAAAATTTTTTTATTAATTAGTTCAACTTTACTCTTTATTGAACCTAAAATTTAAAGTGTTTGGCAAACAGTTAACAGATAATTATCGCTATCTCTTGCTGAAGATATACACGGGGGCAACTAGGAGCATTTAAAAATGAGATTCAGAAGCGATCGCCTGTAGTTCGGATCGCAAATTAAATTTTGCTCGGTAGAGTAACGCCTTAAACTTGTAACTATAACTATTTTTTTCTTGTCGATTGATATGAATAACGCCAGCAAAAAATACAATATTGTTACCTTCGGTTGCCAGATGAACAAAGCTGATTCCGAGCGTATGGCTGGCGCGCTAGAGCATATGGGTTTTGAGGCGGCGGCAGACCCCAATATGGCAGATTTGATACTTTATAATACCTGTACGATTCGCGATAATGCCGAACAAAAGGTCTATTCGTATCTCGGTAGACAGGCAAAGCGCAAGCACCAACAGCCTGACTTAACCCTAGTTATCGCCGGTTGTTTGGCACAGCAGGAAGGAGAGCAACTATTGCGGCGGGTTCCCGAACTCGATTTGGTCATGGGACCTCAACACGCCAACCGTCTAGAAGATTTGTTGCAGCAGGTATTTGATGGCAACCAGATTGTGGCTACCGATCCGATTCATATTTTTGAAGACATTACCAAACCACGCCGGGATAGCGATGTCACCGCCTGGGTCAATATTATCTATGGCTGTAATGAGCGCTGTAGCTACTGCGTGGTGCCCAACGTACGGGGAGTAGAGCAATCTCGTACCCCAGAGGCTATTCGTGCCGAGATGGTCGATTTAGGTCAACAAGGCTATAAGGAGATTACGCTGTTAGGACAAAATATTGATGCCTATGGGCGTGATTTACCGGGAAGTACCCCCGAAGGTAGACACAAGCATACTCTTACCGATCTGCTTTACTATGTGCATGACGTTCCGGGCATCGATCGCCTGAGATTTTCTACCAGTCATCCCCGCTACTTTACCGAACGGTTAATTGCTGCCTGTAAGGAATTGCCCAACGTTTGCGAACACTTCCATATTCCTTTCCAGTCGGGAGATAACGAAATCCTTAAGCAGATGAAGCGCGGCTATACCCACGAAAAATATCGCCGTATCATCAATAAAATTAGGGAATACATGCCCGACGCCTCAATTACTGCCGATGCGATCGCCGGATTTCCGGGAGAGACAGAAGCCCAGTTTCAAAATACTCTCAATCTAATTAAAGATATTGGTTTCGATTTAGTCAATACTGCAGCATATTCACCCCGCCCGGGAACACCTGCGGCATTGTGGGACAATCAGCTCAGCGAAGCCGAAAAAAGCGATCGTCTCCAGCGTCTCAATCGAGTTGTTTCAGTGACGGCAGAAGACCGATCTCAGCGTTATTTAGGTCGAGAAGTTGAGGTTTTAGTCGAGGCTCAAAATACCAAAATACCCACTCAACTACTGGGCAGAACGAGAACTAACCGCTTGACCTTCTTCCCCGGCGAAATTGATTCTCTCAAGGGCAAAACCGTTAAGGTAAAAATCACGGAAATTCGCGCCTTTAGTATCACCGGGGAATTAATTGAGGTACTCGATTAGCTTTCGTATCCAGTAATTTGGCGATCGCGAGCAGAAGCGGGCATAAATCAAGCAGCCATTTGTTTTGCGGGAAATCCCAACGATATTTTACTGTTAATTTTTTGCTTCTTACTTGAGCAGAGGATTACTAAGCTGTTTCGAGACTTGCTAGAGGTTCGGGAATGGTTGCCGAAGGTGCCTCAAACTCGCCGACAATCACATACTCGAGGCGTAGCTTAAGCCAGGTTGTCAAATGCTTAGAGGTCGTTACTACAGCCGCAGCGGGTTGGGGAATTTGTGCTTTAATCTCTGCCATTTCTGGTGCTTCTAAGAAAGCGGGCTGTTTGATAAACCAAAAATCAATTTCTTTATCTCTTTCTCGATAATTACGAATCCTTTCTTCGATTATTTCTTCAAAAGGTTCATCTTCGAGCAAAAACTTTTGACTCGCAGCAATGTAATAGTAGGTAGTCATGGGTCGATGTTGGGGCTGTGATTGAATTAAATCTGGACTAAGTAGCCGGTACAAACCTAAATCGTTCTGGGTTAACGACTATAGGTAGTCTGACCTATTACCATCTTTTCACACCTAGCTAGGATAAATCGGACAATTTTAAAAAATAAAACAAATTTACCGCACCTGCCCCGGTGAAAGACAGCTTGCTACTCTAGCAAATTACTTTGATAAGTTACGTTCTGGTTCTTGTCCCTGGCGGAAGAAATTAATCAAGATAAAGAGTAGAATACCCACGCTCATAATAAACTCGCAGTGTTCCTGATCGTTGGTAATAAAAAAACCTAGCCCATCGGTAAAGACATGAATAACATAAAAAACCAGGGTAGGATAAAAATAGGACGAGATTGTCCAGTCGGGCAGAATATAGCTCCAGTCTAGCTTGGGCTGTGATTGCGACTGTCGTTTGCGCCAATACCATAGAGCTAACCAGCAAAATGAACCAATTAAGCCAATCACAATAAAACTCTGGTTGAGTAAATGTTCTTGATAGAACGAGAGGTTGTGAAAGGTGAATTCCGACTGAGCATTATTTTCAGCCCAATATTGTGGTTCCTCAAAGCCAATTAATCTCTGTCCCCAGCTAATCTCTTCCATGCTGACAAAGAATGCGGCAAAGGTCAGAAACCCGTAGAGAACGGCCATTATCTTTTGTCCCCCCTGCCAAAATTTTCGGGTCATTGGGTAGGCAAAGACAGTCATTAATAAATAGGAGATCGCCGTACCGTATTCTGATAGCCCTCCTTCTTTACCCATCGCGTCCCAGCGATCGCTATCATGACCCAACTGAATTTTGACAATGAGCAATAAACAGGTAAACAAAAGAGGAAAAATGTAGGTATAAAGCGCAAATTTACGGTTATTAATGCGTGCGGCAAATTTAGCTACGGCTCGGTTGGTGATGCCGGGTAAACTAGCGACTAAAATCAATCCACCCAAAATTAGCGTCAGAAAGTGGCTGGCAAAATCCCAGCTAAATAAAGACTCCGCCTCAAACAGCTTCACAATTTGTACGACGATGAGAATAATGCCGGAAAGCCGGAAAATTATGCGAAATACTTTGCTACAGTAGGCAACTCGGCGAGAATAGCAATCGTCAGCAGTAGGGCTACGGTGGGATGGATTAATCTCAATCATTAATATTTAGTTGGCAGAGAACAGCAGATTGTCAATGATATTTTGAGTATTTTGTAATATAACACTGCGATCGTGTTGGGGAATACATTATGACTCAAAGCATCATATTTGCCATCTCTGTCAAGCGCTGTTGCAGAAATTCCTGAAAAACCTTTACTTTCTGGGGTATGTAACTGCGAGAGGGGTACAGTAACCAGGCGATCGGCTCAAAATCCGTGGCGGTAACTTCGTAATCTGGTAAAACTCGAACCAACTTCTGGGCAGCAATTTCTCTCGTGGTTAACCAGTGGGGTAATAAAGCCAAACCCATTCCGGAGATCGCACATTCCTGTAGGGCGATCGCATTAGAAATTATATAGCGTCCCTGAACGGGAATTTCCTGCTTTTTGCCATCCCGACTGCGAAAAATCCAGCGGGTTCGATAGCCAGCTAGAGGGAACATTAAGCAATTATGCTGTCTAAGATCTTGAGGTTGTTCGAGGGAACCATGGTTGACTAGATACTCAGGACTACAGCAGACAGAATATTTCATTGCCATTAACTTTTGAGCAATTAAGCTAGAGTCTTGTAGTTGACCCAGGCGCACCGCTAGGTCGATTCTTTCTGTGACCAGATCCAGTCGCCGATCTGTCAGTACGAGGTCGAGTGCCAAATCTGGATATAGCTGCTCAAACTCAGGTAAAAAAGGAACGATACACTTCAAGCCAAAAGATACTGAAGCCGTTACTCTGAGTGTTCCTTGGGGTTTATCTGATGCGGTAATTAATTCGATCGCCTGCTGCATTTCGGCTAATAGGGGTACAAGGCGATCGTGATATACAATTCCTGCTTCGGTCGGAGAAAGCTTGCGAGTTGTTCGTTGAAATAACCGGACTCCTAGTTCTTTTTCCAAACCAGCCAGAGTACGAGATACGGAGGAGGGATCGATATTTCTGTTTCTGGCAACGGCGGCAAAACTGCCCTGGCGCATCACCTCCACAAACATGTTTAGCGTCTCTAAATCCACAATCGACAATTTTTAGCTCTATTCATGCAATTTTTACACGATAGTAATTCTCCAATTGTTATTTACCCCCCAATTTAGCTCTAGTACCATGCAATCTAAGAGCAAATTCACCCAATAATTTTCACACAGTAACTAAATTCCCCGATATGACTCGTATCCTCAGAATCGATTCTAGTTCCCGCACAGAAAATTCCCATTCTCGCCAACTGGCAGATTATTTTCAGACCATGTGGCAACAAAAGCATCCCGATACCCAGATAGTAGTGCGAGATTTAATTCAAACACCGATACCTCATCTAAGCGACACGGCGATCGCCGGTTTTTATACCCCTGCCGAACAGCAAACTCCGGCGATGCAGCAGGAGACGGCAATATCAAACGAGCTAGTCAAGGAACTCCAGTCAAGCGATATTCTGCTCGTATCAGTACCAATGTATAACTTTTCTCTACCTGCGGCTTTGAAAGCCTGGATCGACCAAATTGTCCGCATCGGTGAGACTTTTGCCTACGACGGCACTAACTTTACGGGCTTAGTCAAAGTCAAACGTGCTTATATTATTTGCACCTACGGTTCGAGTGGCTATGTCAACGGCGGCGCATTTTCTGCCCTAAATTTTTTAGAACCATATCTACAGGGACTTTTGAGCTTTTTAGGTATTAAGGAAATAAAATTCTTTCATCTTCAAGGAACTACAGCAGATGAAGCAACGGTAAAGAGCAATACCCAAGAGGTTCAAAAGGCGATCGCCGAAACAATTAACGCTGCTTAGATCGGACAAATATTCCAGCAAATATTAGGAGTAATTAACAATGGCAGAGGTTACCATATTGGGCATGGGCGCTATGGGTTCCCGTATGGCTCTATCCCTGATTAAAGCCGAACATCAGGTGACAGTTTGGAATCGCCACAGCGATAAAACCAAAAAGATAGTCGCAGTTGGGGCTAAAGTTGCAGCGACACCGCGAGCAGCAGTTCAAAATGCCGATTATGTTATCTCTATGGTGCGAGATGATACCGCATCCCAAGCAGTCTGGTTAGGGGAGATGGGGGCACTAGCAAGCATGAAACCTGAGGCGATCGCGATCGCCAGCTCGACTTTAACTACCGCCTGGGTCAAAGAGTTAGGGCAGAAATTTCAGCAGCAGGGAATTGCTTTTATTGATGCTCCCGTTGCGGGCACTAGACCTCAAGCCGAAGCCGCACAGTTAATCTACTTTGTGGGGGGCGATCCGACTATTTGCGATCGCGCCAGACCTATACTACAGGCAATGGGTAGCCAGATTCATTATGTTGGTGATATTGGTAGCGGAATGGCAATTAAGCTAGCGGTTAATTCCTTATTTGCGGTTCAAGTCTCGGCAATGGCAGAAATTATGCAGATGATGCACCATTCTGGTATCGATAAAGCTCGGGCAAGAGAAGTTATCGCCGCTACCCCCATCTGTAGTCCCGCAGCTGCCTTAGCCGGACAAGCGATTGTAGCACAAAAATTTGCGCCGTTATTTCCCATCGAGCTAGTGGAAAAAGATTTAAATTACTCTCTGGCCCAGTCTTTTAAAGCTAAAGCAGATTTGCCGCTAATCGTCGCGACCCAAAAAATCTACCAACGGGCGATCGAGCGGGGATATGGAGAAGATAATATTACTGGCGTTGCTCAACTCTATCAGTTAATAGTCAAAAGTGATTGAACCTCTCTCATCCCTCACGGATAGGTAATCATCTAGATTGAGTTTCCACCAAAATTTAAAAGATGATGTAGCATTACTGGTGAGATTTTGGGGAGATGACATGAGAAAGCAAAAAGTCGGTTTACTGTTTGGTGGTCGTTCGGGCGAGCATGAAGTTTCCATTACTTCGGCTAAGGCGATCGCGGCGGCACTACAACAGGGAGAGAACAAGCGTAAGTACGATATTTTGCCCGTGTATATCGATAAAACTGGTACTTGGCAACCAAGCAATCTGGCTCAACAGGTGCTTACTTCTGGGGAACCCCTATTGTTAGAGGAATCCCCTAGCTCTAGCGAAACCGAAGAAACGCAGCTAACGACTACCGGTATTTCTGCGGGCTTTTCTTTTCTTTCTTCTGTAGGACAAAGTAGCTACAGTGATATTGACGTTTGGTTTCCTATTCTTCATGGCCCTAATGGCGAAGACGGTACGGTACAGGGTCTACTTAGGCTAATGAACGCTCCCTTTGTTGGTTCTGGGGTCTTGGGTTCGGCTTTGAGTATGGATAAAATCGCGATGAAAATGGCGTTTACTCAGGCTGGTTTACCCCAAGTCGATTACGTAGCAGTAAATCGTTCTCAGGTCTATTCTGGTGCCTGTGTCTTTCCCAAACTCTGCGACGATATTGAAGCCAAACTAGATTATCCTTGCTTTGTCAAACCGGCTAACCTCGGCTCTTCTGTTGGCATTGCGAAAGTGCGATCGCGTCAAGAATTGGAAGCAGCTTTGGATGAGGCGGCTAGTTACGATCGCCGTATTGTGATCGAGGCTGGAGTTAACGCCAGAGAAGTTGAATGTGCTGTCTTGGGTAATGAAAACCCTCAAGTTTCGGTGGTGGGAGAAATTACTTTCGATAGCGACTTTTATGACTACGAAACCAAATATACCGAAGGTGCTGCCCAATTACATATTCCTGCCAATCTCCCGGCTGAAATTAGCGATCGCATCAAAGAAATGGCACGAGAAGCTTTTATAGCAGTAGATGCAGCGGGACTCTCTCGAGTTGATTTCTTTTACGTCGAGGCTACGGGAGAAATTTTTATCAATGAAATTAATACCCTGCCAGGGTTCACCTCTACTAGCATGTATCCCCAACTCTGGTCACACAGCGGCGTTGCCTTTCCCGAACTATGCGATCGCCTAATCGACCTCGCTTTAGAACGCTACCGCGAAACAGTTAACAGTCATCAGTAAACAGTTATCAGTCTCGTCGAGAGAATCAAAATTTCAAACAGCAGCAATCTAGGTTACTCTAAAACTTGTGTCATTTTGTAACTAATTATTGAGGAGATTATGGAACGCACTTTTATTATGATCAAGCCCGATGGCGTACAGCGTCATTTAACAGGAGATATCATCCATCGCTTTGAGTCCAAAGGATTTACCCTAGTGGGCATGAAAATGATGCAGGTTTCCCGCGAACTAGCCGAACAGCACTATGCAGTACACAAAGAAAGACCCTTTTTCTCTGGCTTAGTCGATTTTATTACCTCTGCCCCCGTAATTGCGATGGTTTGGGAAGGAGAAGACGCGATCGCTGCTGCTCGTAACATCATTGGTGCGACTAACCCCGTATCTGCTGCCCCTGGTTCGATTCGTGGTGATTTAGGAGTCAGTATCGGTCGTAACCTAATTCATGGTTCCGATGCTCCAGAAACAGCTAAAGCAGAAGTCTCTCTTTGGTTTGAAGACTCCGAATTAGTCGCTTGGGAACCCGTCAGAAAACCCTGGCTCTACGAATAAGCCTGTCTTTGATGGGGACTGGAATGCCACACTTAAGATTAGTGATTAATCACGAGTAACCGATCGCTAAACTAGTCCTCATCATCGTCGTCATTGTAATCTTGGTTAGCCAAAGCAAATAAACCGCATAAAGCGCAGGACATTAATCCTAAAGCGATCGCCCAACTGGTGCCACCAAAACTAATGTTAGTTATCCAGTTAGCCACTGCTCCCGCAATCAAGAAGGGAATAATACTAAATACCGAGGCATAAAAAGCATTTTGTGCTTCTCTGGCAGGACGAGTCTCTTCAAATTCTTCGCTAGAAGTGTACATCCACCCCTCGGCAAAATTGAACCATTGCTCCAGGCGATCGCTAATCCAAACTTTACTCGAATCTAAACCAATATAGAGGGCTAACGACCAAATACAGCTTCCTGCCAGACTTAATGAGTCTATTTCAAACGAAAAAGGGATAATGTTAATTCGCATAATATTTTGTAACACTTATTAAAATGTATCGCAGTTAGTCGATACAAGAGAGAATATCTTCGCAGAAACTTTAATTAAGTTCGTACTGTTAAAAGCTATGATGTTTTTCAGTATAAATACTTAAAACTATATTGCTAGTCAGAAAATTTAACAGTATATTTGGTAGAGCCATAAAGTTTAGAGCAATATATCCTGCAAAGGGATGAGATTTTAGGGGCTATTACTCAAAAACTATTTATTTTTTTGTTTAACTTATCGATAGATCGAGAAACATTCTAGATTGAAATTTCATCAACAAAGCCAGGGAGCCTAGTCTCTTCTTACGAGCAAGAGCAATTTAAGAGATTGTCTCCAACTCCATAGCTCAGATCTTCATCCGGCAACTGACAGGCATTCAACCACGCCGAAGCTGCACTACCCGAAGGGTAAATCGTAAATTGTTATCTTAGTTGAGCCACCACACATGACCTACAGTTTTATAGTTCGATGGAGTCGCTGGCTAGCCATCATTATCGCGACTTGTCTAATTACCTTCGGCATTAATTACAAAATCAATGCTCCCCTGGTGGCGGCGGATTTAAGCAACGAGCAATTAATTGCCCAGGATGTATCGGCGATTTGGGCTAACGGTTCTTTTCCGGTAGAAAATTTCCAGTCCTACACTTCTGCTTTTGGCTATCGTATTTCCCCCGTTACGGGCAAGCGACAGTTCCACAATGGTCTAGATCTAGCCGCTCCTCGGGGTAGCTATATTCGCAGTTGGTGGGGAGGCAAGATTGCCGCTCTGTCGGATAATACTGCCTGCGGTACCTCCATTACAATTCAGTCGGGAGACTGGCAGCACGTTTATTGTCATCTAGAAGGTTATGTAGATATTTCCCGCAACGGAACCTATTTACTCGATCGCGACGGTGGAATTCAGCTTACCCTCGGTCAAGAGATTCCTGCAGGAGCTAGAATTGGACGTATTGGCATGACGGGAAGAACTACCGGGCCTCATTTGCACTGGGTTTTAAAACACAACGGCGGCTATGTCGATCCGGCTCTAGTGCTCAAAGAGATGTTCAAGCGTCAAGCAGTTTCAGCTTTGCCCTAATAATTAGTTATCGATTTTACGCGCAA